>CAYPPC010000205.1:0-5623 GCA_964412435.1 uncultured Paludibacter sp. | reverse complement strand
AGCTGACGCGTCTCTTCGGTGAGCAGCAATTTCAGCAACTTATAACCCGAAGCGGCAGCCATAGTAGGCACCGCCAAAAAAAACGAAAACTCTGCTGCTGTTTTCCGGCTGAATCCGAGCGCGGTTCCTCCTACGATGGTGGCCATCGATCTCGAAACTCCGGGAATCATTGCCACACACTGAGCCAGACCAATTTTGAAGGCACGTGCGTTGTTCATCTCCGGCTCGGTCTCTTCCGGATGGGTGAACCAACGGTCCACAAAAAGCATAAATATACCTCCCAGCACCAGCATAATGGCTACCACCCACACATTCTCGAGCATCGAGTCGATAAAGTCACCGGCCAGCAAACCGATAACAGCTGCCGGAATAAAGGCTACCAGCAACTTGACATAGAAGTCATATTTATCCAGAAAACGACGGCGGTATATGTGGTGTCGCTGCCGGGTGGTGGTATTCATCAACTCTTTGTTATCAAACACCTTCACATCTTTCATCTGCACAAATCGTCTCCAGTAAAGAACAATTACGGAGAGGATGGCACCAAATTGAATAATTATCGTGAAGGCTTTGACAAACTCATCACTCTTAATCCCCAGAATACCCTGGGTCAGGATCATATGCCCTGTCGATGACACCGGTAAAAACTCAGTCAGTCCCTCGACAATGGCAATAATTATCGATTCAAAAATTGTCATAATCAGGATTTAATCTTTTTTGAATCAGCTGTTTCTTTAACTTTGGGCATGGTTTCCATAGTTCCCCTGCGGTTTTTCGGTTTATACATGATGGCTACAATCATCATCACAAAGCCGGTCAGAGACACCATAGGCGCTACGACTATGCGTCTTTTACTGAAAATATCAGGGTTGAAAACCTCGTCTGAAGGCTCACCTGTCATCAGCAGGAATCCGGCAATAATAATCACCAGAGAGACAGCCATCAGGATATAATTAATTTTTGAAAGACCAAATCTCATGTCACTCATAAAATATAATGTTTTTTATTTTTAATCTTATTCTAATAATGAACCGAAGTTCTTAAACGAAATCTACACAAAATACATATCGTTGCTCTGCATGCGGATGTAACGCCCCACCGAAAAATAGGATGATATCGCTGTAAGCAAAATTCCCAGCACCAGCATCACTGAGGCCACCAGCACGGCTGTGCTCACCGGAATGGCCATCACATTAAGTCCAAACTGGCGGTAGCCGTAATAAATCACACCACCCAGCAGCAGCCAGGCGATAATTGTTGCTACAATTCCGCTCACAATGCTCTGTGCAATGTAGGGCCGGCGAATAAACCACCCCTTGGCACCTACCAGTTTCATGGTATTAATCAAAAAGCGGTTGGCATAAATGCGCAGGCGAACCGTGTTGTTGATCAACACAAAAGAGATCAGAAGCAGTGCCAGCGCCAGTCCGCCAAACACAATGGTGATATTGCGTATATTTTTATTTACCTCGGTAATCACATCTTTTTGATAACTCACCTCCTCTATTTTACTTCCGAAGCGCTTCAGCTGTGTCTCTATTTTAGCCACACTATCTCCGTTGGCATAGGTGGCATTCAGCTTCACCTCCATCAGGGCCGAAAGCGGATTGAAACCAAGAAACTCACTTGGATCTTCTCCCAGGCTCTCAATATGTTCTTTCAGGGCCATATCTTTCGAGATATAATCGAGCTCTTTGGTATAGGGCTGTTCCAGCAGAAAATCCCTGATCTCATTGGCTTGAGCCGCATTTACATTGTCCTGCAACACCAGTGAGAGTTTCAGGTTTTCACGCACATAGTCGGCCATATCGCGGGCCAGAAACAGTGATAGCGTGAGTAAACCGATAAGAAACAGCACCAGTGCCATGCTGAATGTAGCTGTAAACCCGGCATTCCGAACCGGAAACCTCCTTTTGTTTGTCTTCTTTTTTCCCATGGGATCTTAATTATTCTCTCTTTTTTGTCTTAAATTTCTGTACCCGTAGCCAAAATATGCTGCTATTCCCAGCAACAGAAGCAGGGAGGATATGATGGCAATTTTATTTCCTGTGTAATAAGATTTTGGGCGGAACCGGAACTCCAACTCATAATCACCCGCCTTCAGTGCCATGCCGCGCAACAGATAGTTGACACGGGTATAGGGCACCTCTTCTCCCTGAATTGTCGCTTTCCAGCCTTTATCATAAAATATTTCAGAAAAAACAGCCACCTGATCACTGGCCGACTTCACCTCATAAACCAGATGATTGGGTTTGTATGATTTGAGCGTAATACTTGCAGTGCTGTCAGCTGCAGCCACCACCGGCAGAGCCTCTGCCAGACTTTTATCAATCACCAGCTCTTTTTTCGTATCTATTTCGCCCAACAGTGCCATCTCCTCATTGGCATCAGCTGCCACACGGATATTCTCCACAAACCAGGCATTACCGTTGTGATACGGATTTTGCAAAGGCGAAGCCTCTTTGTTATAGATGACATACTTCAGATTGAGCATATTAAGCACTCCGAAGTTTTTGAATGCTTCAGCAAGATCTTCTTCGCTCTCGGCGCTGTTGAATACCCCGAACATGGCACCAATTTGCGGCTCCAACTGCATATTAATCAGCTCCTGATAGCGGCGTAGTTTGGCAGCGTGATAACCTCCGATATTCTTGTGCAGATAAGAAGGCGTGGCATCATTAAACAGATTGACCGTTGCATCGAGCGTACGGTAATATGTTTTATCCTCTAAAACCATTTTATCTGCCGGACTTGCCTGCACCAGTTGTGCCGGACGTTTGGGCGCAAAATTGTCATCATTCAGATAACGCTTGGCCACCGGAAAAAGATCAATCAAAATAAAGAATCCTATCAGCACCAGAGAAACATTCTTTTTCAGGAAGCCTTTGGCATATGCCCAGAGGGTGAATGCCCCCAGCATAACAAAAATCAGCGTGCGCCAGGCGTCCGACTGAAGCATCGCCTTGCGGTCGAGCGGCAATGTCTGTTTCAAAAACTCAAAATCACCTCCGAACTGAGCATCCTGTGGCGATACAAAACTGCCTGCCAGTGAGGGTGCAATGGCAAAAAGCAGTGCTACAGCAGCCGTAATCCCGCCACTGATCGCAATGTGTCCGGCCAGTTTTTCCCGGTTTACATTTCCATCATACACCTCTTTCAACGCCATGAATGCCAGGATTCCTACTCCCATGCCTGTAGCCACCAGAATCATCGAGGGCGTACGGAATTTATTGTACATCGGTATATGGTCGATAAAGAAGTTGGTCAGTGCCGGGAAGTTTCTGCCCCACGACAACATCAGGGTGAGTAAAATCACCGGAAGCAGCCACCAAAGCATCCTTTTGTCCACAATAAAGATACTGAGCACAAACAGGAAAATGATAATTGCCCCGAAATAGACAGGCCCCGACGTACCGGGCTGTGTGCCCCAGTAGAGTGGCATTTGACTCACTATCTGAGCCGTCTGACTATCGGGGACACCCATGTTTCTCAATCGCTGAGCAGTGTGGCTTTTCATTTCCAGCTTACCGCCACTGGCTCCCCCTTTGAAGTTGGGTATAAGTAGTGTCATACTCTCATCCACGCCGTAGCTCCAGTTGGTGAGGTAGTCTTTATTCAGTCCGTGCTGCGAGCTGCTTGTATCAGAAGTGAGCCCGTTGGATTTTCCGCGCATGGTGTACTGACTATACTCGTAGGTGGTCATCAGCGAAGTAGCATTCATCCCCAGCGCAATTACCAGAGCAGCCAGCATCATTCCTGCACTTTTCAAAAAGTCGGCCACTTTTTTCTCCGTAATACTGTAAACCAGCTCCACTATTCCAAAGAACAGCAAAATAATCGCTGTGTAATAAAGTATCTGGATATGGTTGGCGCGGATGGCCAGACTGAGGAAAAAAGCAGTAAGCAGCGTACCCAACAGTCGTTTTTCCCTAAAAGCAAGATATACTGCACCTACTAAAGGAGCGACATAAGCGATGGTGATCGCTTTGGAGTTGTGTCCGGCTGCAATGATGATAAAGTTGTAAGAGGCAAAGGTGAAACCGATGGCCCCCACCAGTGCCTGCCAGGGTTTAAGCCTGAAAGCAAGCAACATCACGTAGAAGCAGAGCAAATAAAGAATTGCATTGGATACAGGTCTGGGAAACTGGTGAATCACCATCTCCACATAACGCAGTACATTATAGGGCTGATGCATCGAAATCTGATAGTTGGGCATACCTCCAAACATCGAGTTGGTCCAGAGGGTTACATCGTCGTGAGTTTCATTATATGCTATAGTTTCCTGAGCCATGCTCCGCCAGCTGTCGGTGTCGTGTGCCACCAGCTCTTTTCCCTCAATTACGGGTAGAAAATAGGCGAATGAAATGATGATAAAAATCAGTAAAGCTGCAAGATGCGGTAAATATTTTTTGAAATCTCTCTGTTTATTGCTCATAGGTTCTTTTCAAAAGGGTATTCTTAGGGAAAAATCATACAAAAGTAGTACATTTTTACCGATTTTCCATATTTAAACGGTATTATTTTCAATAATTTGAGTCACAAAACGGATAAAACAGCAACCGGTGAGCCATCTTTTAAATTTGGGGTAATGCCCGAACTGAAACTATATGCACAGAAGGCGACTCCCGCTTTGGAAATCGCCTTCTGTTATTTGTTGTCGGACAGCTCTGATCAGCGGGCCCGTTTTTTCAAATCATCGACAGTAATAGTCATCATGCGACCTGTTTTCTCATTACCGCGATAAGTCACAATACGCATCAGACTGGCATCGGCCGGTATCTGCTGCGGTGCCTTATATTTGGGATAGAACTGATCCGGCTCAGAATTGTCAAAACTGGTGTAAATATCCAGTCCATTAATCTCCGTAGTGAGCTCCACCAAATAACGACCACCCTCTTTTTTCACTCTAACAATCGGATCAAACATGGCTCGTGAATACTTAGTCTGATTATGGTCGAAACGATCGAAATGAATCTCCGTTTTGCGAATAAAATTATCCCAGGACTTATTCTTTGCCGGTGACCACACCGATTCGGCAACCGCCATTCCGCGTGGCCAGGCCATATATTCCGCCTGTCTCATATTGAAAACTTGCTCTGTCCAGAGGTTGGTCTGACCACCCAGCACGTAACGCTCATCGGCACCTTCGGGCACCGGATCAAACCTATAGGTCTGATTCAGTCGCAGCGACTGATACACCCGCGGATCTGTCGACAAATCGCCCTGCATAAGGTCAATATAAACATACTGCATGGGGCTCATCACCACATAATGTCCCGATTTGGAAGCCTCAACACCATACTGAATTCCGCGCCAGCTCATCAGCCCGGTAGTTTCGGTGATACCGCCCTCCAGGATTTCGTCCCAGCCCATCATCTTTTTGCCTTTGTTCAGAATTATCTGCTCTAAGCGTTTGCCAAAATAGGATTGCACCTGAGCCATATTTTTCAGATTTTCACGCTCCATCAGCTGCGCCACGTCTTCGCTTTTTTCCCAGAAAGTGTAAGGCGCCTCATCCCCACCGGTATGGATATATTCAAAAGGGAAAAGTTCCGCCACCTCACCCATCACCTTATCCAAAAACTCATACACTTTTTCACTGGCCGGGTTGAGTGTGAAAAAG
>CAYPPC010000204.1:0-5639 GCA_964412435.1 uncultured Paludibacter sp. | reverse complement strand
CTCTTTGGTGAAACCGGTTACCGGGTCAACGCCCAGGTAGAAATCATCCCAACCTTCACGACGCAGATCATAACGCACCCCGCCGCTGATAGTCCAGTCTTTCTTTTTCCATTTACCATAAATATAGTAACCAAAATCGAAGAGTCCGAAGTGCGGAATCGGGATGTCAGTGGCATCCATCACCCGGTTATTTTGTGCAATACCGTTGATACCGGTCGAAAGGTCGATGCCCGCAATGGTAGGAGCATTATATTTGAAGTCATAGTTGAGCGAGTTAAGGCGGATATACATACCGGCCTGTTTAGGCATGGTCGGGTGATTAAATTCCCGGCGCACATTCTGCTGCAACGCAATATTCACCGCCATATCACCTACCGGCAATTTATAAGCGGAGTTAGCATAAAGTCTGTAATGCTGCACATAGGTATGAATATCCGGCACGCGATAGGACTTAAGCTCTTTGTCCGAGACAATGGGGCGGTTATCCTCATCATCCAAATCATCTTCATAGATCTGCTTGGTAAAACGGCGGCTCTCTTCATCCCGGCTGCCGTCGGGGATGCCCTGTTTGTTATCATACAGCGTGAAGGTCAGGTTGGTATGCCCTTTATCACTTTTGATTCCGGCCAGGGCCGAAAAATTGATCTCACTGAAATTGGTAGAGTAAACGCGTCCGTCAACCGGGTTTTGATAATTTTGCGACAAGCGGTGCGAGGCACTCAAGGCATAAACAAAACGATCATCGCCATACTCCAGACGAACACCGTTACCGACCAAACCGTTGTTGGTATGATATTCGGTCATGTAAGTACCATAAATTTTACCATCGCTGAGGCGGGGCACATGGCTGTAAAAGCTGATTACTCCTGCGAGTGCATCCGACCCGAACATCAGGCTCGAAGGGCCTTTGATTACCTCTGCACGGTTCACATTGTAGTCGTCCACTTCCAGACCGTGCTCATCGCCCCACTCCTGCCCCTCCTGGCGAATACCATCATAGAGCGTCAGCACCCGGCTGTAGCCCAGCCCCCGGATAAAGGGTTTGGAAATATTGGGACCTGTTTTCAACACAGTCAGCCCGGCACTGTTACGAAGCAGTGCGTCGATAACATTACTCTGCGGGTTGTGGTTAATCTGCTCAAAGGTGATGGCCGAAACGGGTATCGGATTTTCGCGCATCAAAGTGGCCCGGGAAACTCCGGTCACCAGAAACTCATTCAGCACTTTGGTATCCTCCTGCAGGCGCACCTGCAACTCCACTTCGCGGGTATCTGCTTTCACCTCAACAGATTCTCTGTGCTTTTTATGTCCCATAGAAGAGACCTCCAACAGATGAACACCACCTGCCAGATCTTTGATTACAAAGTTTCCGTCAATATCTGTGAGTACAGCCTGCTTTTGATCCCGAATCATCACCGTGGCATAAGGTACTGGACCAATATCGTCAATTACTGTCCCGAAAATCCGGGCACGCAGCGATTGATCCTTCCCTTGCATGGACAATGAGAATAAGATAGCTACTAAAAATACAAGCTGTTTTTTGAACATAAAATCCTTCCTAAACTTTTTCAATCTGCAAAAATAATATTTTAGGCTCGACTAACCTAAATATTTGGCTGGAAATGAGTTTTCAAGAACTAAAGAGTGTTAAACTTATATTTGACTGTAAACTCATTACTTTCTAATAACTTAGCACAAACCAGATACAAATCCGGCATTAAGATATTCAAATAAACCCGGCAAAAGAGATACCGGACATCTTAACTTTTAGTATCTTTGCACAATTTTATTTATCCGTTTAATTTAGCCTCCGGGACGGACTGAAAAGCTTAATTGCTATAAATCACATTCATAAATCCGGAATCTGACGGATCATTATTAATGTTTCAACCTTACAAATATTATTTTAAAATCATGATCAGTAAATCACTCAGGAGACAAAAACTCCTTCTGCTCTTTCTGCTTACAATGAGTTTCTCATTTTTTTCTCAGGCACAGACAGCCACAGTTTTTGACCGTCAAACCGGCGAAGTACTGGAGCTAGCCAGCTTTAAAAGCGAAACCGGAGCACTGGCAACCACCAATGTAGCCGGACAAACCGATCTCTCCGCATTCCGGGGCGCTAAAACCATTGAAGTGCGTATGCTGGGCTATGAAACAGCCATTTTCAGCTACCGGGAACTTCGCAGCAAAAGCTTTAACATTCGCCTGAAACAGGCAGAACTGGAGTTTGACGCATTGGTGGTGTCGGCTACCCGCTGGGGGCAATCTTCCAGAAATATCGCTTCGAAAGTGAGTCTGATTAAACCGGCTGAAGTTGCGCTTCTCAACCCGCAGACCGCAGCCGATCTGCTTGGCGGTTCGGGTGAGGTTTTTATACAAAAAAGTCAGCAGGGAGGCGGCAGTCCGATGATTCGTGGTTTCGCTACCAACCGCCTGCTCTACGCCGTGGACGGGGTGCGCATGAACACTGCTATTTTTCGTGCAGGCAACCTGCAAAATGTTATATCGCTCGACCCTTTTGCCATTGAGAGCACCGAGGTACTTTTTGGCCCCGGATCAGTAAGCTACGGCAGTGACGCCATCGGTGGTGTGATGAACTTCACCACACTCAACCCACAATTCTCCTACTCTAAAAAACCTTTGATAAGCGCCAATGCTGTCAGCCGCTACTCCTCTGCCAATGATGAGAAAACTTTCCACTTTGATGCCAAAATCGGATGGAAAAAGTGGGCTTCGGTGACTTCGATAACCCACTCTGACTACGGCGACCTGATGATGGGAAGCAAAGGACCGGAGGAGTATCTGAAACCATTTTACGTGATTCGCCAAAATGGTGTTGACCAGGTCATTGAAAACCCCAACCCCAAAGTGCAGCTACCCACCGGCTACAAACAGCTGAATCTGATGCAGAAGGTGCGTTACCGTCCGGCACAGCACTGGGATCTGCAATATGGTTTCCATTTTTCAGAAACAAGCGACTATCCGCGTTATGACCGGCTGATGGCTACAGGTAGTGACGGTTCGCCCTCCTCTGCCGTGTGGAACTACGGTCCGCAAATTTGGCGTATGCATAATTTCTCGGTAACTCACAGCGAATCTAATGCACTTTATGATCTGGCCACACTTCGCTTAGCCAAACAATACTTCCAGGAGAGCCGCATCGACCGCAAATTTAATCACCATCGTCTGCGCACGCAGCTGGAGGAGGTGGATGCCTATTCGGTGAACCTCGATTTTTCTAAAAAGGTGAAGAGTCACAGTTTTAATTATGGTGCGGAGTATGTTCTCAATCAGGTCAGTTCCAATGCATCGGCCATTGACCTTAGAAACGACAAAGAGATGAGCGTGGAGGATCGCTACCCGGCTTCCACATGGAACAGTCTGGGCATTTTCCTCAACTATCTCTACTCTATCAACTCAAAACTGGACCTGCAGGCGGGAGCACGCTATAATGCATTCGGTTTGGAGTCTGACTTCAACAAACATACTTACGAATACAAGGATGTAAAGCTGAATAATCAGGCTGTCACCGGCAACCTCGGCCTGGTGTTCCGCCCGGATAACAGCTGGAAAATCAGTGCTGTAATCAGCACCGGTTTCCGTGCGCCCAACGTGGATGACATCGGCAAACTCTTCGACTTCTCGGCCGGCAACGTGGTGATTCCCAACCCTTCACTGAGTGCTGAGCACGCCTACAACGGCGAACTAAGCATTATGAGAAATTTCAGCGACCGCGTAAAAGTAGATGTGAGCGGATTTTACACTTACTTAGACCGGGCGATGGTGCGCCGTGCCTACCAGGTAAACGGACAGGACAGCATCATGTACAACGGAACCATGAGCAAAGTATTTGCTATTCAGAACGCCGCTTATGCAACTGTGTATGGTTTCAATGTGGGTATCGACATCAGACTGGGTGGTGGATTCAGCCTGAACAGCCGCTACAACTATCAGATAGGAAAAGAGGAACTGGAAGGCGGAAGCATGGAAGCGGGGCAGATGAGCCGTTCGCGACACGCCGCCCCACCCTTTGGCGTGAGCCGCTTAACTTATAAAAACGAGAAACTGCAAATGCAGCTCTATTCGGTTTACAGCGCCGGTGTGAGTTACGAAAACCTGAATGAAGAGGAGCGTCAGAAGCCGGTGCTTTATGCCATCGACACGGACGGAAATCCTTATTCACCATCGTGGTACACACTCAACCTGAAAGCGATCTATCAGTTTATGCCCAACTTAAGCTTGAGCGCCGGCATTGAGAACATCACCGATCAGCGTTACCGTCCCTACAGCTCTGGTCTGACTGCTCCGGGGCGCAACTTTGTGGCCTCACTGCGACTCAGCATGTAAGCTTCAGTAAAATACATTCTTTATAAAAAACACTTCCTGCCATTTTTTTGACAGGAAGTGTTTTCATTTTGAACATAAAATGCATTATTTTGTTTAATTTTGCAGTTAAACCGACTACATTATATATACAGATTATGATATTGCGAATTTTATCCATACCTTTCTCGTTGATTGCGTACATTCTTTTCACATTCTATCTCGTGGTTTTTCACGTGATTCAATGGGTCAGTCTGCGTTTGTTTGGCTACGAAGCGCATAAACGAAGCGTAGATTTGCTAAACTTTTTCCTGTTGAGCGTGCTGCCCTTTATTTTCTCACGCAGAAGTGCTGAGTTCCGTGCCGAAATTCCGGAGGGGAAACCGGTTATTTTTGTGGCCAACCACCAGGGAATTTTCGACATCATGACCATGGGCTGGTATTTCCGCAGATACCACCCGAAATATGTCAGCAAAATAGAGCTCGGGCGCCGGATTCCGAGCGTCTCTTTCAACCTGAAATATGGAGGATCAGCTCTTATTGACCGCAGCAATCCGCGGCAATCTTTGCCCGCTCTCAGAAAGATGAGCGAATATATCCAGGAGCACAACCGGTCGGTTGTTATCTACCCTGAGGGAACCCGTTCACGCGACGGCAAACCGGGAAGATTTGCCGAAAACGGTTTGAAAATTCTCTGTAAATATGCACCGGATGCTCTCGTGGTACCAGTGACCATCAACAACTCTTGGAAAATCTTCCGCTACGGCGGTTTTCCGTTTGGCATGGGTGTAGGCATTCGTATGATTTCTCACGCCCCCCTGGCGGTGAAAGATTATGATTTTGAGGAGCTGTTTGACAAAACAGTGAAAGCCATCGTTGATGATATTCAATAAAACCAAAGAGATATGCTAAGCCAAATCAGAACTTCACAAATGGATGATCTGCCCCGCCTGATGCAGATTTATGCCCGTGCCCGGCAATTGATGAAAGATAGCGGCAATCCGGAACAGTGGGCTGGCAGCTATCCTGCCAAGGAGGATGTGCTTGCAGATATTGAAGCCGGCAAAAGCTTTGTTTGTCTGAATGAAAAAGATGAAATAGCAGCCGTTTTCTTTTTCGACCTGCAGGGTGGCGAACCAACCTACCGGCAAATTTATGAAGGTGCATGGCTGAATGATGCACCTTACGGGGTGATTCACCGGGTAGCTTCAGCCGGAACTGAGCGGGGAGTTATGCCATTTTTAATGGAGTGGTGCTTCCGGCAAACGGAAAATGTGCGCTGAAACTTGACATGTATGCAGGCGTTACGGCTA
>CAYPPC010000203.1:5384-5669 GCA_964412435.1 uncultured Paludibacter sp. | reverse complement strand
CCGCCATATTTATGAACTGTATCGCAAAGCTCTTTTACACTTGGCTCAAAAATACCGTGAGTAGATGGGTAAGTAATCATACATCCGGCCAGCGTATCGGCATATTTTTCTGCTTTTTCGTGCCAGTCGGGAACATCTACGTTACCATTCTCATCACTTTTCACAATTACCGGAATCAATCCGCACTGCACCGCACTGGCCGGGTTGGTACCGTGGGCCGAAGCAGGAATCAGAACGTGTTTACGCTGATGTTCGCCTTTTGCCTGCAGATAAGTTACAATGGCT
>CAYPPC010000203.1:0-5374 GCA_964412435.1 uncultured Paludibacter sp. | reverse complement strand
CCTGCTGCACCTGAATTGGGCTGCAGACTGGTGCCATCCATTCCGGTCAGCACGCTCAGAGATTCTTCCAGACCACCCAGCATTTCGGTGTAGCCTTCTGCCTGATTGGCAGGAACCAGCGGGTGTAATCCACTCCACTCAGGACGACTCAGTGGTAGCAGTTCAGAAGCTGCATTGAGCTTCATGGTACACGAACCGAGAGAGATCATCGAGTGAGCCAGGGAGATATCGCGGCGTTCCAGTTTTTTGATATAACGCATCATCTCTGTCTCTGTGTGGTAAGATTTGAACACCTCATGGGTCAGATATTCCGACTCACGGTCAAACTTCTCATCGAAGGATTTCAGAGAAACGATATCTTCAGCCTCTGCATAAACCGGGTTGTTTCCGGCGGCAGCCGCAAAAATATTAATCAATGTATTTACATCTTCCAGATCGGTGGTTTCGTCAATACTGAGTCCTATTTCACCGGTTTCGAAGTAGCGGAAATTCACTTCGCTCCCCAGGGCAATTTTGCGGAAATTCTCCATCTCAACATTTTCCGGCAGCGTAATTTTCAGGGTGTCGAAGAAGTTTTCATTCTCCTGTGTAAATCCGTAAACCGGCAACACCTCATTGATATAGCTTGCAATGGAGTGAATGCGCTCTGTGGTGTTGCGGATACCCTCAGCACCATGATAAACGGTATAAAAACCGGCCATGGTAGCAAGAAGTGCCTGCGCTGTACAGATATTGGAAGTCGCTTTTTCGCGCTTAATGTGCTGCTCGCGGGTTTGCAGCGCCATGCGGAGAGCTGTTTTGCCGTAGGCATCTTTACTTACACCAATGATACGGCCCGGAAGGTTACGCT
Organism: uncultured Paludibacter sp.; assembly: GCA_964412435.1. Taxonomy (GTDB): domain Bacteria; phylum Bacteroidota; class Bacteroidia; order Bacteroidales; family Paludibacteraceae; genus UPXZ01. Next base: position 4,524 of record CAYPPC010000203.1, on the reverse strand, counting down.
TGTACTCCTCTTTAGTGGCAAAATAAGCGGCGGAAGGTCCACCGTAGTACATCGGGATTCCCCAGCGCTGAGTAGATCCGAAAACAATATCGGCTCCCCATTCCGCCGGAGGCGTGAGCAGTGCCAGACTCATGATATCGGCTGCAACCGCCACCAAACACTCTTTTTCGTGAGCCTGAGCGGCAAAGGCTGCATAATCCTCAATACTTCCGTTAGCGTTGGGGTACTGAACCACCACCACAAAGAAATCATCGGTCAGTTCAGCGGTGGCATAATCGCCAATCACCAGTTCAATTCCCTGCATTTCGGCACGTGTTTTCATCACAGCCAGCGTTTGCGGGAACATATTTTCATCCACAAACACCTTGTTGGCACCCGCTTTGGCTTTGGCGCGGCTGCGCACAGCATAAGCCATCGAAACAGCTTCAGCTGCAGCAGTGGATTCATCAAGCAGCGAGGCGTTGGCCAGCGGCAGTCCGGTGAAGTCAGCAACTGCAGTCTGGAAGTTAAGCAGAGCCTCCAGGCGACCTTGCGAAATCTCAGCCTGATAGGGCGTGTAAGAGGTGTACCACACCGGATTTTCAAATACATTCCGCAAAATCACGGAAGGGGTAATTGTGTCGTACCACCCTTGTCCGATATAGGTAGTATAGATTTTGTTTTTGTTACTTAAGGCGGTGATATGCTCCAAATAACGCCTTTCTGTCAGCGGTTCCGGAAGTTCAAGCGGCTGCTCCAGCAAAATATTGGCCGGAATCGTCTCTTTAATCAGTGTATCAACGTCTTTAATTCCCAGTTTTTTCAGCATCATTTCACGATCGGCATCTGTTATACCAATGTGTCTGCTAGTCAGATAGTTATTCATGTTATATTAAGTGTTAAAAAATTCGTCTTCAAAGATAACATTTTTTATTTGAGCTGCGAAATATAAACATCTTCAAAAAACTTGAAAATTCTTAATTTACGCACTTTAAGCTGCAAGAGCCTCCAAAACATAAACAGCTGAATAAAACTAAAAACTGTAAACAATTTTACATATACACGGTTATTATAACGGTTTACCCTTATTTTTATCATCAAAATCGGCATTTTATTTTATTTTCGTCAGAAAAAGAGTAATTTTGCAGACTTAAAACCAAAAACAAGAGATATGTTACGAATAGCAGTACAAACGAAAGGACGACTACACGAAGATACTATGAGCCTTCTGAAAGAGGCCGGCATTAAACTGGTTTATGGCAAACGCCAGCTTCTGCAACCGGCCAAAAACTTCCCGGTGGAGGTGCTCTTTTTACGCGACGACGACATCCCCCAGTCGGTGGCTGACGGGGTGGCCGACATTGGCATTGTTGGTGAAAATGAGTACGCTGAAAAGGGAAAGCAGGTCAACGTGGTTCGGCAACTCGGCTTCAGCAAATGCAGACTCTCGCTGGCCATTCCCAAAAACCATGACTATCAGGGTCCGGACTGGTTTAACAATAAGGTGATTGCCACCTCCTACCCTGTTATTCTCGGAAAATATCTGAAAGAAAATAACATTAACTCAGAGATTCATCTGATTAACGGTTCGGTGGAAATTGCCCCTGGAATCGGTTTGGCTGATGCTGTTTTTGACATTGTCAGTTCCGGTAGCACCCTCAAAACCAATCACCTGAAAGAGGTGGAGGTGGTGATGCAGTCAGAGGCTATTTTGATTGCTCACGAAAAACTGAACCCGGAGAAATCGGCCATTCTGGATGAGCTACTCTTCAGAATTGAGGCGGTGCAGCAGGCTTACGACAAAAAGTATGTATTGATGAATGTGCCCTCTGCTAAAATTGATAAGCTGGTAGCGTTGATACCTGGTTTGAACAGTCCCACCGTGATGCCACTGACCAAGCCGGGCTGGAGTTCGCTGCACGCCGTTATCAGAGAGAAGGATTTCTGGGAAATTTTTGGGTCCCTCAAAGAGGCGGGTGCCGAAGGAATTTTGGTTTTACCTATCGAAAAGATGATTCCTTAGAACATATCCTGATATTCTGCCCTTCAAGGGGAGTAAACTTAGTTTCTGCCTTTTACTTTCAGTTTTTTTAACTTGCAGAAAGGGCTTTTACTTTCGTAAGAAATTTAAAAGTAGCATCTTTGTACTTTTAAAATCAGATTCATGCAGATAACAAAACAGAAAGAGTCATTCATGCGTAATTATCAATTAATAATAGCAACAGTGCTGCTGACACTTATCGCCCAACTCACTACAGCTCAAAATAATACGAACTCACCTTACACCCGTTTCGGATATGGCGAGATCATCGAATCCACAGCCGTAGAATTGAAAGGTATGGGTGGTGTCTCTTTGGCCAACCGCTCGCTGCACACTATCAACAGCGCTAACCCCGCTTCATACAGCAGTGTGGACAGTCTTACGTTTATGTTTGACATGGGTGCAGGAACAAGGATGACCCATTTTTCTGATCAGCTAAACTCACATAACACCTTCAATGCCAATCTGGAATATATCACCATGCGTTTTCCGGTGACCAAATGGATGGGTTTCAGTGCCGGGATGCAGCCATTTTCGCTGACAGGCTATAATTTCAGTCAGAACGACTCGGTGATTATGCCGGATGAGACCGAAAAGTTTATCAAACACACCCAGTCATTCAGCGGAACAGGCGGGTTCTCTCAGGTTTACGGAGGATTATCGGTTAATCTTTTCAATCACGTCTCTATCGGAGCTAACGCCTACTATATTTTTGGTGAATCCTCCAACTACTCAGCACAGACATTTGAGGCTAACAGCGGCTACAATCCCTCGGTTTACACCAACCAGATTAAAGCTGCCGATTACAAATTCCGTTACGGACTGCAGGCTTACCACAATTTTGCCAAAAAGCATGATGTAAGTATCGGACTTATTTATGAAAACAAGAGCAAACTGAACGGTCAGTTCACAGCTACGCTCAACAATGATACAATCCGAAGCATTACCGGATTTGAGCTTCCGCAAACACTGGGAGCCGGATTTTCGTACACATTTGACAAAAGTCTGACGATTGCGGGTGATTTCACTCAGCAAAAATGGGCTGATGCACTCTATTTCGGGAAAACTGACAGCCTGGTGAATACCAACAAAATGGCACTGGGTATGGAGTATGTACGTAACCCGGGCAGCTGGAGAAAATACTCCGATCTGATTCGTTACCGCATTGGATTCAGTACTTCCAACCAATACTACAAAGTAGGCAACCAGCTTCAGCCTAACAACTATGTGATTTCTGCCGGTATCGGTTTGCCGACACGCACCGGAAAGAGTATGATGAACATCTCTTTTGAATACGGTAAAATAGGCTCGGCAACCACTATTCGCGAAGATTATTTCAAACTCAGCTTCGGCGCATCCATCAACGAGTACTGGTTTGTTAAACCCAAACTGTAAGCAACATGCTTCAGCATCACTCCATTAAATCTTTCTTTTCAGCTATTGCAATAACAACAGTTGTGCTTTTGGGTGCCTTATCGTGCACTAAAGAGGAGAAAATCACCATTGATGCTGTGGAAGACCGCTCGGAGACCCCCGGTCTCTCGGTTAAAAAGATCACTACGGTTATTTCTGACTCAGGAATCACCCGCTACCGGATCGTTACCGACCGGATGGAGGTGTTTGACCAGGCTGCCGATCCCTACTGGCTTTTTCCGGAGGGTCTCTACTTTGAACGATTTGCTCCCGACCTGTCTGTTGATGCCAACTTCGAATGCCAGCAGGCGAGATACCTCGAGTATCAAAAACTGTGGGAGTTCAAAGGCAATGTGCGAGCCATCAACCTGGAAGGCCATATGCTTGAGACTGAGCTGCTTTATTGGGATGAGAAACAAAAAAAGATCTATAGCGACAAAGCATTCCGGCTGACCCGCCCGACGGGTGTATCCACCGGAGTTGGCTTTGAAACCAACGAAACCATGACCCGCTGGAGTGCCCTTCAGACCAAAAGCGACATGTATGTGAAGGAGGAAGAGTGAAATAAAGAATATTTTTTCGCTAAAATCCATTTAATCCACTAACTTTGTAGCAAGTTCTTATCATCTAAAATTTTTGATCATGGTACACAATACGCTTCTGTTTCTCGGTACGCCCGAAATTATCATTATAGCACTATTTATTTTGCTTATCTTCGGTGGTAAAAAAATTCCGGAACTGATGCGCGGCCTGGGTAAAGGCGTGAGCAGTTTCAAAAAGGGATTGAAAGAGGTTGAGGATGAAATAACCAAAGATATCGACGAAGAGTAGCCCGTACTTCTGCGGCTGACAAAACCGGAAGAAATCTATGAAGTGGGGTAAAAAGCAGATCCCAAAAGAGGAGAGCACTTTTTGGGAACATCTGGAGGCATTGCGCTGGACAATATTGCGTAGTCTGGGTGTCCTTTTTCTATTGGCTATAATCAGCTTCTCTTTCAAGGAGTTTATTTTCGCCAATATTTTTGAGCCACCCCTCAGTTCTGATTTTGTCACCTACCGCACTCTTTGCTCCATTGCTCAGCTCACCGGTA
>CAYPPC010000202.1:0-5709 GCA_964412435.1 uncultured Paludibacter sp. | reverse complement strand
ACACTGCCTGGGAAGCTTTCAAAGAAGCGTCCGGTGACTCCTATCAGTACACCGTGTTAGGTATTAGCTGGGTAGGTTTGCGGTGGGAAACTACAATTAGTGTTTCTCAGGGTAAAGTGACTGAGCGGGCCTTTAAGTATACCCAAATTGATAAGGAGTTTTTAGAATCTATATCCGATAAAGAACGGGAGTGGGTTGAAAATGCAGGTGAACTAAACACCCACCCCAATAGTTCTGCGGCAGCAACACTCACCATGGATGAAATTTACCAAAAAGCACGAAAAGAGTGGTTGATAAAAGGAGAGGATGCAAAAGTCTATTTCGAAACGGATGACAAAGGACTATTAGCACTCTGCGGTTATGTGCCGGAAGGTTGTATGGATGATTGCTTTGTGGGGATTACAATCTCGAATATAGTGGCTTTGAAGTAGGGATAAATACTCATTTTTAATAAAAACAAAAACAGTATGAAAATAACAAAACTTCCAATTTTTCTTATTCTTGTAGCAGCATTTTTACTCAATGCTTGTGAAAGAGTAAACACCGATTCGCAATATATCAAAGGGCTTTCAATCGACAATTACCCGGTTGTGGATGGTTCAACATCCACTTTGCCGCTCAACAATGTAATAGCCTGTGAGCTATTGGGCATAAAGTACGACTGGAAAGAGACGGAGATCGATTGGTCGAGCAGTTCATGGGGAATAGAGCCGGCGGTGAAGGGCAATTTGAAAAGAAAGCTCGAAAAACGAGTTTTAAGCAATCAAACGCACGGTTCCATTATGAATTTGATTGACAACAAGGTGGATATAACACTCTCTGCCCGTAAAATGTCGCCCGATGAGCAGGCTTATGCCGAATCAAAAGGAGTAAATTTGATTGAAACACCCATCGCCTTAGATGCCTTTGTGTTTATTGTAAGTGCTGACAATACAGTTGAGGATTTAACTACCGAAAACATCCGGGATATTTACACCGGGAAAATAACAAAATGGCCAGATCTGGGTGTGGAAACCGGGCCTTATTTCACTGACATTTATCCCTTTATCCGAAATAGAAACTCAGGCAGCCAAGAGTTAATGGATAAGCTGATTATGAAGGATTTAGAATATATCGACCTGCCCATTTATCAGGAACAATTAGTTTTCACCATGGCCGGCTTGTTGGATGCCATTGCACGGAATCCTAACGCTATTGGCTACACGGTGCTTTACTACAACGATTTTATTATTCGTCCGCGGGAGGATTATTTGAAGAAAATTGCCATTGATGGTGTAGCTCCCACCAAAGAGGCAATAACCAACCGCACATATCCCTACACCATTGAAGTGTATGCCAGCATTCGTGCTGATTTAGACCAATCGTCGATGGGCTACAAAGTGTATGAATGGCTACAAACACCCAAAGGAAAAGAGATTATCGCTAAAAGTGGGTATATTCCGAATTAGATACTTAATGATAGGTTTATCCTGAGAAAAGATCCTTTTATTAGAAATATATTGTCTATTTTTGAAGAGAAAAAGCAAATGATTTTATTGTAAAACCATAAAAACTCAAAAGCACATTAACAAATCGATTTAACTTTCATTCACGCAAGTATTTTTTTAAATTATTTGACATTTAAAATTAGCACTTATGAGAAAAATCCTTTTTACCTTATTCATTGGCTTACTAAGCCATTCGATTTATGTACAAAGCTCAGTTTCAAAACCTAAATTCTTATTACGCCCATATTTTGAAAATGGGATTGACTTTATTCAAAATGACAAATTAAAACAGATCTATTCCACAGAGTCAAAATACTTCTATGGATTTGGTTTGCAACTCGGAAACAGTGAGTCCTTTAAGCTTATACCATATACTCAGTACTCAATGTCAAAGTTTGACATTGAAAACACCATTGCTCCTGATACTAAGGTTGCGAATTCATTAATTTCAAAACAATTTACCAGTGGATTAATTATTCCCCTAAAAAAAATTGAAGATATATATTTGAGAGCACGTTTAGGATATAGTTATTCTATGATAAAAGAGTCTTTTTATAACATTGACTCTAACTCACACGGATTTCAAACTGGATTTGGACTTGAAAGAAAGATCATTGGAAATTCTTTAATCTATTTTGATTTATCCTATAATTTCCAGAAGACAAGCAAATCAGATTTTAGAGATTTTGATATGACAAAACTTTCAATTGGATTTGTATTATAACATAAAATTTCAGTATTCAACACGCAACACAAAAAGCTCTGGCTGATTAAAGTTTACCAAAGCTTCAATATCGACAATAACATTATAAAGTAAAATGACTATGAAAAAGCAAATTATATTTCTTTTCGGACTTGTATTATTTGTTTCTTGTGAGAAAGAACAAGATTTGCCAAACAACCAATTATGTAATGAAAACTACTTCTATTATTCCGGAGAAACTAAAAACTATTTTAAACATGCATTAAATGAGGTATGGATTGAGTTTTATGACTCAAATACTAATGAAGCAGAAGCAAAATCTATTTTAGAGAAATACCCATTTATTAGAGTTGAGAATTTTAAGACGAACAGCAATTTTGGCAGTTTTAAGGCTACAATTAATAAAAAGTGTGATTGCACAGGTTTTAAAGACTATTTAAAACAGCTAAATAAAGACTACAAAATATACTCAGCAACTCCTGTATTTTATTCTTCTGACGGCGACCTAAAGAATTACTGGATACTATTAAGTAAAGTTTTAACCAAGCATGACAATGAAATTATATCTGAATCAGAATTTATAAACTATGCAGAAACTTTGAATTTAGAGTTTATAGAGACGTTATATACCAGACAATCTTTCAAAATCAAGGAAGTAAAAACAGGATTTGAAGCTCTTGAAATAGCGAATATAATTTATGAAAGTGGTAAAGTTGAATACTCACATCCTAACTTTATGTCCTATATTGCACCTCACTAAATACAATATCAACACTTGACAGCAATTTCAGTTTCAGATACTTTTGTTTGCCTGCTCAAACACTAAGATACCTGCCAAATTTATATTTCACCGCAAAGTCGTAGAGTTCGCAAAGTTTTCTTAGCGTTCTTTGCGTCTTCGCGGTTTTTTAAACTTCAATTTTAGAGTCAAACAAACTTCAAAATCGGTTTGAAAAGATTTATCTGTAAAACAAACTTCACTAAAATTATCTGAATCCTTTTATTCACCGCAAAGTCGCAGAGTTCGCAAAGTTTTCTTAGCATTCTTTGCGACTTCGCGGTTTTTCACACCTTACTTTATCGCTCAGAAAATTGATATTTTAGATTGGAGTGTCTGAATCCATTATTAATGGCAAACATGGGATTGATAATACAAATCAATGTTTTTTCATACCAGGTAAAACCGTTTTTGCTCATTTTTATAGTTGCATAGTGGGTCAGTTCGCCCAATGCACTCCCTAAAATCGGTGTAACTATCAAATCCTGGATACTGGGTCGCTCAAAATTCGCCTCAATCAGATACTCCCAGGCTGTAGAATACGCTACACTGGCCAAAGCCGATTGCCACACCTGCCCACCTTGCGAGCGGAAAGAGTTGTAATAATACGACCCCTGAAAAGGGTGCGCAACAAAGTTCATGTACCAGGCATCATCATCAATCACAGGCGGTTGCGTAAAAGCAACTTTTAAGTTATTGGCATACACGCTCCTGCTGCCCGTTTCCCAATAGGTAAAATCACGCGGGAGCAGTAAACCCACCCCAATGGTTGCAGCCTGAAAGCTCAATGTTAATCCTGCACTCCGCAGCACTTTATAGCCTGTAGCTGCATTTTCATTCCGGTAAAAAAACCGGTTTAAATCATCATCCATATACGGACGATGCGGTTTCTTAGAAGGGCTTTGTAAGGATAAAGTCTCTCTGTTTTCACTAATGTAATTTAGCGAATCTGTTTCGCCAGCTAATAAAACAGCAGAAAGAGTTATAGCTAAAATAGTAAAAAAGAACCTGTTTTTCATAAATTGTGGTTTGTGGTTTTTAATTTTCAGTACTTTTAGTCAGCCTGTATTAAACTAACAACAGAAAGGATACGATAGTTGGGAGCTCTGTAAGTTTATTTTTAAGAAAAGTATTTAACCCGCATTATTCATGAGATTATTTTGGGTCTATTCTAGGCGTAAGCTACGCAGATGTATAAACATACTACAAGTAGCTTAAAACGCAGAAGAGACACATAAGAATCCAAACAACTAAAAACTAACATAGCCCAAAATTAATCTACTCATTTTAACTTTACTCTTCTTAGAACTCTCTGATTATCATCAGATATCATTATTTGTGAGCAAATAATGTGGTGAATAATGCGGGTTAATTCTGGGTAGAATGGTCCTTGTCTTGGTATAGTGTTAAACAATAAAAAAGGTGCAGTTTCTAAGTGAGACTGCACCTTTTCGATAAATAATTTCGCCTTAATTAGTTCGGGAACCAGCTGTTTACCAGCTCTCTGTTCTCTTCGATCCATTCACGGGCTCCGGCTTCTTCGTTATCCGCCTCTTCAAGTTTAGCCATCAGCGAACTAATCTCATCGTCATTGAATTTCATATTGCGGATAAACTCAGCTACTTCGGGTTGCTCCTCGCTAAATCCTTTGCGGGCAACCGCCAGAATCTCTTCGGCATCACCATAAACCGCTTTCGGGTCTTCCAGCATTTTTAGCTCAAAGCGCGAAAATTTCCAGTGCGGTGTCCAGCCGGTTACAACCACCCACTCCTCATCGTCAATCGCTCTTTTCAAAGTAGCCGTCATCGCCGCACCACTTGAAGTCAGTACATTGAAATCGAGATCATACTCCTCAATCGTTCTATCCGTTGCTTTCATTATACCTGCACCGGCATCAATACCCACAATTTCACCTTTGAATTTATCTTTATTAGCATTCAATTCTTCAATGGAGTTGATATCCACGTAAGTAGGAACCACCAAACCAATTCGGGCTTCATCAATCTTACTACCCAAAATTTCTAAATCTTTGCCATATTTCTCCATATAATCTTCGTGGGTTACCGGCATCCAAACATCTAAAAACAGGTCTGCCGTTCCCCTGGAGAGTGAAGCAAACACCGGAGCAACATCCGCCATTTGCAATTTCACTTCATAATCGTTCTCTTCCAACACCACCTTGGCTACATTCGTCATCGCAACGCCCTCGGCCCAATTTACGTAAGTGATACTGATTTCATTCTCATTTTTTGTGCTTCCGCAAGCCACCAGCAAAACAGCTAGCACCAGCGTAAGGCTTAAATACATTAATCTTTTCATTATTTTATAATTATAATTTATTATATTATTGTCCAAGTAAAATTTGGAGATTCTTCGCTTCGCTCTGAATGACAGCAAATAATGTTGATGTCGGTTGGGAGGGCTTGGTTAGCCGCAAAGCCGCTAACCAAGCCCTCCCAAAACTCTACTAATTGATTGTCATCTCGAACGTAGTGCGTCGTGCCGAGCGCAGCCGAGGTAAGAGATCTCATATTCTTTTCTAAATACTTTATTCTTTATCTTTTCCTTCATCCTGCGTTGTTTTCCCAAAACTTTGGGAAATACGGTCGAGAATAATTGCCAGAATTACCACCGCAATTCCACCTTCAAACCCGGTTCCGATCTGCATCTGCGTAATACCACGCAACACCACTTCACCCAATCCACCGGCAGCAATCATAGCGGCAATCACCACCATCGAA
>CAYPPC010000201.1:0-5719 GCA_964412435.1 uncultured Paludibacter sp. | reverse complement strand
ATCATCTTCATTATCAGTATCATTTTCAGCCGCATCTTCGCAAGCATTCTCATCAGTCTGCGGTTCTGATACATCGACAGTCTCATCTTTATCAGAAAGCTTTTCGTCATCGGTCTCAATCATGATATCATCCGGAAGGAGTTGCCCTTTGGCGATGATATCTGCAGCAAAAATGCCAAGTTCTGACTTCTCAGCCACCTCTTTACGGATTAAATCTCCTGTTGAAATGTGCTGCAAATTATATCTTTCAACAATCTTTTGACTCTGCGTGCCTTTGCCGCTTCCGGGCGCACCGAAGAGAATCATGTTGAACCTTTTAGGCTGCGATGTCTCGCTGTTTTTTTCGTCCATGACTTAATTAAAAAAACTAAAGTGTATATCTTATTTTAATTATTCTACTACTGTATAAATTTCTTTGAGGTTACGTCCGTAGCCGTCGTAGTCCAGGCCATAACCAACAATGAAATCATTGGGAATTTTCATAGCTGCATAGTGAACCGGAATATCCCGCTTTAAGGCGTCCGGTTTGAGCAGGAAGGTGGCCACTGTAATACTGGCAGCACCTTTGGCCTTGAGTGAATTCATAATTTTCTCCATTGTAATACCGGTGTCCACAATGTCTTCAACTACTACAATATTACGTCCAACCACACTCTCATTCAGTCCGATAACTTCTTTGACCGAACCGGTGGTGTAGAGCCCCTCATAAGATGAAAGTTTGATAAACGTAATTTCGCAGGGAATGTTTACGATTTTCATCAAATCTCCGGCAAACATAAAAGCGCCGTTCAGTACACAGATAAAAAGAGGATCTTTATCGACTAAATCTTTATTCATCGCTTCACCGACCTGTTGAACTGCTTTTTGTATCTCTTCTTCGCTGATAGAGAGGGTGAACTGTTTATCTTTAATAGTAATTGTTTTCATAAATAATATGGTGTATTAAATGAAACTTCAAAAGTAATCAAAAAAACAGAAACTGAGTGCCTTTTTAACACAAAAAATCAATAATTCTTCATTCTAAGGACAAAAAGAAAAATAAAACTCAGGATTTACTGTTTTTCGAAAAATTCTTTCTATATTTGCTTAATAATTTAATGAGAGATTTACACCAATTTTTATCAATAAAAAAGCTATTTATATGAAATTCACAGTATCCAGCACCGAATTACTAAGTCACTTGCAAGCTATCAGCCGCGTGATTAACACGAAGAACACCTTGCAGATCTTGGATAACTTCTTATTGAAACTTGAGGGTAACACACTGACAATGACAGCCTCTGATATTGAAACTACCATGATTACATCCATGGAAGTACTGGAGGTGGAAGGTAGCGGAATGGTTGCCGTAGCCAACAAGTTGCTGCTGGACACGCTGCGCGAGTTTCCGGAGCAGCCGCTTACATTTAATATTGACGATCAGACACTGGCCATGGTGGTTACCTCAGCCAATGGTACCTATAACTTTATAGGTCAAAATGGAGATATGTATCCGGTGCTGCCTACGCTCGACGAAAACCCCAAACAACTCTCCGTATCAGCAGATGTGCTGAACAAAGGAGTCAACAAAACCTACTTCTGTATGGCAGATGACGAGCTTCGTCCGGTAATGAACGGTATCTATTTTGATATTGACAGCGATTTAACCATGGTAGCCACTGATGCTCACAAGCTCGTGAGATATAAAGTGAGTTATGAGTCTGCTTCAGTGGCCGAAGGTGAAAAAATGAGTTTTATTCTGCCGAAAAAGCCGGCTACCATGCTGCGCAATGTGCTTCCCAAAGAGAGTGGAACGGTAGAGATTAAGTTTGATGATAAAAATGCCTACTTCTCTCTGGATAATTACACCATCGTTTGCCGTCAGGTAGAGGGAAAATACCCTAACTATAATGGTGTGATTCCCAAAAACAATCCTTATAAAGTAAGCATCGACCGCCTTACACTGCTCAACTCGCTGAAGCGTGTTTCGGTATTCTCGAATCAGGCAAGTAATCTGATTAAACTCGATTTCGGTAATAATCAGGTGCATGTTTCTGCGCAGGATATCGATTTCTCCATCTCTGCAGAGGAGCTGATTCAGTGTAGCTACGACAGCGAGCCTGTGAAAATCGGATTTAAGTCGGCCTTCCTCATCGAAATGCTGGCCAACCTGGAGTCGGCGGATGTGACCATTGAACTGGCAGACCCGTCAAGAGCAGGAATTATTCTGCCGGCCGAAAGTGAAAGTGACGAAGATGTGCTGATGCTGCTGATGCCGATGCTTCTGAATGATTAAGAAACTGAGATAAATCAGAAAAATATATTGAGAGAAGCAGAAAAGTATGTGAGTGCTTTTCTGCTTCTCCCGTTTTATAATAATACCATTATATATTACCAAAAAAAGAATGAAGTTAAAACTTAAAAATCCAATTGTCTTTTTCGATCTCGAAACTACAGGAACTAATGTCACTACAGATAGAATTGTTGAAATATCATATTTGAAAGTCTCTCCGGAGGGACGTGAAGAGAGTAAAACAATCCGCATCAATCCGGAGATGCCGATTCCACCGCAGTCAACTGCCATACATGGAATTTCTGATGAGGATGTGAAAAACGCCCCTACTTTTAAGCAGGTGGCGGTCGAAATTGCCCGCGATATGAAAGGTTGTGATCTGGCAGGTTACAATTCCAACCGCTTTGATGTTCCGTTGCTGGCCGAAGAGATGCATCGGGCGGGGGTGGAGGTGAATTTCAAGAAACGCAAAATGGTAGATGTGCAGGTTATTTTCCATAAAATGGAACAACGCACTCTTTCAGCAGCGTACAAGTTCTATTGCGACAAGGAACTGGTGAATGCCCACAGCGCCGAAGCGGACGTGCAGGCCACCTATGAAGTGCTTCAGGCGCAACTGGATCACTACCCTGAGCTGAAAAATGATGTGGATTTTCTGTCGCAGTTTACTACGCAAAATAACAATGCCGACTTTGCCGGGAGAGTTGTTTTTAACGAAAAAGGAGAGGAGCTTTTTAACTTTGGAAAGTATAAAGGCCGGCGCGTAGTGGATGTTTTGAAGGAGGACCAGGGTTATTTCGGCTGGATTCTGGACAGCGACTTTACCCAGGATACCAAAAATGTGCTGATTAATATCAGGCTGCGTGAATCATTGAAAAAATAGAGTACAAACTTAAAACAGTATATAGATTATGTCTGAATTTTCCACACACCAAACAGAGAGACTGACTCATTTAACTGAGCTTTTTGATGCCATAGTAAACAAAGATCAGGCGTCGGAAACAATTTTGAAGTACCAGGAGACAACCATTGCAAATGTCACCCCGGATGATGTGGTGGTTTTTGTTCACAATCTGGTGGAGTCTGATTATCCGATGGAAACCATTAAGTCGGGCATCAATAAGTTGCTCAATGTGCTCCGTCGCACACTGGATGCGCACCCCTACAAAGCGCCCGCTGATGACACTTTTTTCTATGTATGTATTAAGAATAATGAAGAGGCGGTCAACAGGCTGAATGCCATACGCCCCTTTATCCATAAAATTAATAAAGAGGAGTTTTCCAGAGAATATAAAGATGAACTGATCAAACTGTGGTCCGATCTGCAGAGCTTTATGGATTACTACCTGATTAAAGAGAATATCCTTTTCCCGCTGCTTGAAGAGAGCTTACCCGACTTCCGTTGTATTATGGTGATGTGGTCTATTCATGATGATATTCGTCGTGATCTGAAGCTTTTAGTTGATGAGCTTGGAAAAACTGACAGCGACCTGAAACTGGTGAACCGCCTTACGGGGGATCTGTTCTACAATATCTTTGCCCTCGAGTTTCGAGAAGAGCGTCTGCTCTTTCCTTTTATTGAAAAGCATATTCCAGCCGATCAAATTGAGGCACTTTGGAATGAGAGCGTTGAATCAGGATTTCCCTATCTCAATCCGGATAAAAGAGAGGAGCAGGAGGAGCAGGAGTCTGAAATGCCGGGCGGTCTGGTAGATCTGGGTACCGGTCTGATGACACCGGAGCAGATTCTTCTGGTGTTTAATCACCTGCCGGTAGATATCACCTACGTTGATGAAAATGACCGGGTAGTGTTTTTCTCAACGCCAAAAGATCGTATTTTCCACCGCACCAAAGCAGTTATCGGTCGTGATGTGCACAATTGCCACCCGAAAGAGAGTGTGCATGTGGTGGAGCAGATTGTGGATGCATTCAAAACTAAGCGAAAAGATTCAGCCAGCTTCTGGATCAGCATGCGCACCGGTAAGCGGGTATTGATTCAGTATTTTGCCGTGCGGGATGAGGCCGGTGAGTATCGCGGAGTGATTGAAGTGTCACAAGAGATTAGTGAAATACAGAAACTGGAAGGCGATCGCCGCATTTTGGACTGGGAAGATTAAGCAGAAAGTGAATGGTTTCGGGAGGCGGGAAATGTTAAATCTTGAGGCGGAAGATGAAATTTCTTTGATTGGCACAATCATTGCAGTTTTTCAGTGAATTGTCAAAGAAAACAATATTCGATAAACAAATGCAAGCCTTTCTGAAACATATCATTACAGCATTGTTGCTGTCTGTATCACTTGTTTTGATGTCTCAAAATTCTGCTGATCTTAAGCAAAACGGCAGACAGAAATTCTGCAAAATGAGCTCGGTCTTTCGGCCGAGCAGGCCAAGGCTGTATATGATATCAACCTGAAATACGCCACCGGACGTAAACAGGCGAGCACCCGCTCGGATGCTATGGATCTGCTGCGAAAAAAGGATGATGAGATCAATAAGGTTTTGAACCAGCGTCAAAAGTCGGTGCTGATGGAAAAAAGAATGCAAAGCCGTTCGGTTGAAATTGACGGCAAGCGCAACTACCTTCGCACTAACAGCAGTCGCAGTAGTGGCACCACCATGCAGGATAATCCGCTTCGCAGGAGCGGTGTGGATGGAGACAGACCGGTTCGTTCGGGCACCCGCTCCGAAGCGGCATCTCAAAATCGCAATAGCAGCGGTCGCGAAAATGTCATTCGTAATTCAAACCGACCCGTTCGTGAAAATAAAGTGGATCAGAGACAGCAACGTTCCTCTTCATCGGTTTCCAACAGGGAACGGTCAGATGCATCACGCAGTAATCCGGCGGTAAACCGTCAGCAGCAAACCCCTCCGGTGCGCAGAGAAGCGCCTCCCGCAAGAAATAATTCCCGTCCAACCCGACGCTAAGTATTCAGCTATGCCCTGTAATTGTTTTCGGTTCAAGCAATTTTCAGTTTGTCATGACAAATCCTCTATGAAAGTGGGGGTGGATGGTGTCACGTTGGGTGCCTGGGCTGATGTGGCAGCGTCAGAAAATATACTGGATGTGGGTTGTGGTTCGGGACTTATCAGCCTGATGGTTGCACAGCGCAGCCGGGCTGCCGTCACAGCTATCGATATTGACGCAGGCAGTGTGCAGCAGAGTGCTGAAAATGCAGCCGGTTCTCCCTGGCCCGATCGTATAAAAGTGCTTCAGATTTCCATGCAGCAATTTGCCGCAGAGAGCAGCGAACTGTTTGATCATATTCTATCCAATCCGCCCTTTTTTGTGAACTCCTTGAAAAACCCTTCTGAAAAACGAGCCCTCGCACGCCACAGCGACTCATTGCCCTATAAAGATCTTATTCTATCGGCCCACAAATTACTAAAGGACGATGGTCGCTTTTCGCTAATACTTCCTCTGAAAGAGGGGAGCGATTTTATTGAAAT
>CAYPPC010000200.1:0-5746 GCA_964412435.1 uncultured Paludibacter sp. | reverse complement strand
AAACTAGGCGACCAAGGTAAGGATGCCGAGGGACGTAAATACATAAGACTGTTTTCGGTGCCAGACAAACAAAAGTCCGAGAAGGCAGGTTGTCCCGTGTTTAATGACTGGGAAACACACCCCCAAGAGTGGCTTGGCTTTTGTCGGTATGGTCAAAGTGACATCATGGCGATGCGTGCATTGCGTCGCAAGATACCGAGCTGGAACTACCCCAACGGTAAAGACCGAGCACTGTGGCAAATCGACCGAGAAATGAACGAACGCGGACTACCGATGGACGTGACCTTTGCCAACAATGCGATGGTCGAAGGGGATCGACTAAAGAAGATCCTGAGTAATGCCATGCGTCGTAAGACCAACAGCATCGTGACAGGTGGTACCGACCGCACCGGTCTCTTGGCGTACTTGAAAGTGGTGTTCGGTATTAAGGTACCTGACCTCAAGGCAGCAACCGTTGAGGCGTTGATCGGCAATCCGGCAATCGAAGAAGGGGCTAAGGCATTACTGCGAACACGTCTCGATGCGAACCGCACCGCTGTCACTAAATATAAACCGGTGATAACGAACTCGGGTCTCGATGGTCGATTGCGTAATACGGTTCAGTTCATGGGGGCGGCTCGTACCGGTCGTGATGCGGGTCGAGTGTTCCAGCCGCAGAACCTAATGCGTCCGACGTTGTGGGGCAACCTAGAGGGCAGCGACCTAGACGCTGCAATCCAAGACAGCATCGACGTAGTCAACGCTAAGATGACCTATGAGCTAAGCGATGACGGCATGGAGCTACTAGGTAACCTCGTGCGCAGTGTGATCTGTCCTGGCACTGGCAAGCAGTTAGCCATTGCTGACTTGTCTAACATCGAAGGGCGAACCCTCACATGGTTGGCCAATGAAGAATGGAAGCTCCAATACTTCCGAGACTATGATGCAGGCAAAATCAAGTTCGATAACTACCAAGTGGCCTACGCCAGAGCCATGAACGTACCAGTAGAATCAGTGAATCGCTACCAACGTAACATCGGTAAGGTGATGGAACTGGGTCTCGGTTATGGTGGAGGGGTAGCCGCGTTCTTAACGTTTGTTAACACATACCGGTTGAACCTAAAAGAACTGGCTCAGGCCGTGTTCGGTACCGCCGACCGAGGTGAGTACAACGAGTGCAAGGATAAGTACGAATGGGCCAGTGAGAACGGGTACCATGGCAACCTAGAACTGTTCGAGTTCACCGCCTGTGAATACCTTAAAACCAAGTGGCGACAAGCCCACCCTCGCACCGTGGAGTTTTGGCGAGCGTTAGAGGAAGGTTTCAAAGCAGCCATCGCCCACAAAGATACGATCTTCGAGGTAGAGGGAACCCAAGGAAAGATCCGGTACCTTCGTAAAGGTCCGTGGTTACAGATGCGACTTCCATCAGGGCGCAGTTTGGTGTACTTGAGTCCTCGGTATTGCGCAGACAAAGGTATTACGTTCTTAGGTTTGGATGGGTTCACTAAGAAGTTTGGCCGCAACCATACCTACTCAGGTCGCTTGTCTGAGAACGCCGCCTCAGGTACCGCACGAGACGTATTGTTTCATGCCTTACCGGAGGTTAAACGCCAAGGCTACAACCTGATCCTACGAGTGCATGATGAACTGGTCTGTGAGCAACGGGTAGGTGATGGCCTCACACATGAAGGTCTGTCCAAGATCATGGCCACCCAACACGACTGGTGTAAGGATCTACCCCTAGCTGCAGCAGGCATGACGGTACCCCGATACCGAGGAGGTGACTAATGATCGAACCCTTATACGAAGTTCGGTGGACGGGTGAGCAGCCCCGCCGCCCGTACTTAGATACACTGGAGCTTCACTTTTTCCGCAACCCCACTACTAAGCGTCAAGACGTGGCCAACGCCCGACTGCTTTATGCTCACGCATCTGGGTGGGCGTTCTCTCGGTACCACCTAGAAGACCAGCTCGTGCGAGGTGTGTTGACCGACGAGGACCGACAAACGGCAATCGAGTGGTTAGAGAAGATGGCCCCGTGGCCAGGTGACATTAACCCGTGTGGGATAGCACCGGATTATTACCCTTTGGAGTTAGCATGACATACGAATCCGAAAGCTCGGTAGCTAAATACCTAGTACAAAAGACCGAAGAATATGGAGGGGTTGCCCGCAAGGTGTCCTATGAGAACCGCAAAGGTGCACTCGACTGGTTCTTATATTTTCCCCGTGGACTACTTATCATGGTGGAAACAAAGAGCACCACCGGTAAACTCAGTGCGCTACAAATTCAAGAGGCACGCACCCTAGGAGATCTAGGCCATGTCGTACGCACAGTGAGTAGTCGTGCGACCATCGACGTGCTGTTTAGCGAGTTCTTTCCTGAAGGAGTGATCTCACTCTATGCCTAAACAGTTAACACCCCACCCCCACCAGCAAGAAATCATAGATACGATGACTCGGCTAGACCGAGCCAATATCTTCGCCTCACCTGGTACAGGTAAGACGGCCAGTGTCCTCTATGCCCTAGACATCCGCCGTCTGTTAGGTGATGAAATGTTTCCCGTTCTAGTGGCTGCCCCCTTGCGTGTGGCCAATACCGTGTGGTCGTCTGAAATCGAGCGCTGGTTGAACTTTAAAGGCTTTACCTATGCCAAGGTATTAGGCAACGTAAAGAAGCGCACTGAGGCGCTCAATGCGAAGGTTGATTTCTATTTTATCAACACGGAAAACCTAGTCTGGCTAGAGGACTTCCTAACTCGACACCGACGCAAGTGGCCATTCAAAACCGTAATCGTTGATGAATCCACCCGCATTAAAAACCACCGGTGTAGTCGGGTTGACACTCGGTTACGCAAAGATGCGTCTCGCTTTAAGACTCGGTTCATGTTTACCCGAGGGGGAAGCAAGGGGCCTGCAGCACTGATGAAGCACGCCCACGGTACACCCTACTGGTACAACCTCACCGGTACCCCGACACCTAACGGGGTCAAAGACATCTGGGGTCAGCAGTGGCCGATTGACTTTGGTGCAGCGTTAGGCGTGACGTTTACTGAGTTCAAAGAACGTTGGTTTGTACAGGAGTGGGGTAGCAGTGTGAACCAAGAACGCATTAAAGAGATCCCAGGTGCGCGAGAAGAAATCTTGAGCCTGATCGCCCCCAACACCGTGACCATAGACAGTGCCACGATGGTGGACGAGCCGAACATCGTGAACCTGTTAACGGAAATGAGCGAGACCCAGTACAAGCAATACAAAGAGCTGGCCAAAGAAGCCTACCTAGAAATGGTGGCCATGCTAGAAGCCGAGGATCGGGAAACAGTCACTGCAGTAAACGCCGGAGCCTTGTCAATGAAGATGCGCCAGTACGCCTCCGGTGCAATTATCAATGACCAGAAAGGTATTACGCAGGTTCACAGCCTGAAAGTGGATGCGGTCAAAGAGCTAGTGGAAACACTAGGAGACCAACCGATCATTGTGGCCTACCACTTCCGATCCGATCTCGCAGCGCTAACCAAAGCCTTTCCGAAAGCCGTGGTCTTACCCACCGGTAATAAACAGCAAGCCGTGGAAGACGACTGGAACGCGGGCAAGATTAAGATGTTGTTGATCCACCCTCAGAGCGCAGGACATGGACTTAACCTGCAATATGGTGGTAATATCATGGTAATCTATACACCTGATTGGAACGCCGAGTATTATGAGCAAGTGATTGAACGCATCGGCCCTATGCGTCAAAAGCAAGCTGGACTGGATCGCCCTGTGTGGATCTACCGGATAGTAACCAAAGGGACTATCGACAGTGTGGTGCTCGGGGCGCTTGATGGCAAGCTCACCGTGTCCCAGTCAGTCAAAGACTACCTATTAAATTTATGAGGCCTTATGTCTACACCAAACCAAGTACCTACTCGCTATGAGCTACGACCCACCGACCGACAGACGTGGGATAAGTTCAAGATGATCTGTGAGGAGCATGGCCGATCATTGAACGTGACCATCGACATGCTGATCGCCGAGTACGTGGCCAGAGAAAACCACGACTTACGCTACCCACAATAACCCTAACCCCCTGTCTAGCAGGGGGTTTTTATTATGTAAAGGAATCAGTATAAATACCAGACACCCTCGACTGTGTGATATAATTACTTCCATTGGCTGTGGTAGCCAACCTATATGGAGTTAAAACAAGTCAGCACAATGTCATTGAGGCGTCACTTCATCGCCAATACCACCTTTGACAGTGTGCTGACTTATTTTATTGGAGTTCACAAATGAACTTAGTAAACATAAACAATGACATGAAAATGACAAGCCGAGAGATTTCAGATCTTACAGGTAAACGTCATGCAGATGTAATGCGGGATATTCGGAAGATGTTAGGGGATATAGAGCAGGGTGCAGATTTGCGTTCTGCTTATAAATCAACGACTTACACAGCTTCTACAGGTCAAAGCTACCCGCAATACGAGTTAGTCAAAGACCTGACTCTAACCCTTCTTACAGGGTATGACACCTCTGCTCGGTATAAAGTGGTAAAGCGTTGGCAAGAGTTGGAAAGTATCCTAAAAGTAGAGGTACAAACCCAAGCCGACCGACAATACGCCAGATTAGAATCCCCAGAATTAACAGGCGCATTGAAAGCCCAACGAGAAGCGAAGGGTAAAGAGATAGCACCCCACATCTTCTCAAACGACTACAACATGATGAATCGAATCGTCCTCGGTTTTACGTCCGCCAACTTTCGCAAGGAACATGGGATAGGTAAGGCGGAGGGAATTAGAGATTACTTGTCATCCGTGCAGACTGAGGCTATGTTAAAGATCCAACGCATCAACACTTCGTTAATCGAGATAGGAATGGACTACAAAGACCGCAAGGTAAAACTACAACAATACTTCAACGATAACTACAAAGACAAAATGATCGAAGAAGTATTAAGGCTTGAATCATAGAACGTAACACTACAAACCCCCTGTCTAACAGGGGGTTTTTATTACGTAAAGACACCTTTCCTTATTTAGTCGTCTTGTTTTCAATCAATCGATATTGCTGCAGGTAGATACGTTGGAACTGCAACAGTTGGTCATCGAGTACCTTGCGGCGGGCTTGCTTACCTGCTTCCGTCAAGGCTTTGTTCTTCGTGATCTTGGTCTTGTCGGCACGGAAGCGCTTATCGACTTCATCCCATTTAGCCAAGAGTGCAACCATCTGGCGATCCTCGTTGCTCATACCGGCGATGTCTGCGGAGCGTCCCTCTTTGACGGCGGTTAACATTTCTTTGCGCAGTTCCTCAGCCTTCTCAGTATATCCATAGAACTGACCCTTGATCGCATACTCAGTTGGTTGAGCGTAGAGCCAACTCAAGAACGGATTGTTGACGGTATAGCCTCGTTCTTCGCGGAACGGGTTCTCTACTGTCTGCGTTAGGATATTACCTGGGGTACCAATCACGTAGCCTCGTACGAGGTGACGGTATTGCTCAGGCGCTAAGTCCATTCCAAAGGTGCGTTGCATAAAACGAGCAACCTCACCCCACATTTCCGGTATGTTTTTGCCGTACTGGTCTGCACGGAACTCGTCTCGCTTTTCCCAGTTCAAGTTAACCACCGGTGCGTCCAGCGTCGTACGGTTAGCTACGACCTCCAGTACGGGCGCAGCAACCGTGGGGGCGAAGGTAGCTACTAACGCTTCCAAAGGACGCTTTGACCAGTCGATCTCATTGGCAGCGATAGGAGAAAAGCCCGATATAACAGACCCCGTGACAA
>CAYPPC010000199.1:5563-5782 GCA_964412435.1 uncultured Paludibacter sp. | reverse complement strand
AATTGGGTAAAGGTGTTTATATGTGCAGGATTAACATGACCACTTCAAATAATACTTTTACAAAAACCGAGAAAATAGTAATTGAATAATTATAACCTGTAATATATACCTGCTTGAAACTGATTAATTTGCTTTTACTTGTATCGCTATGCTGCCTTGCCGGCTGCAATGGCAATAATACAGATCCGGGCACTGCGGACAAGAAGAATAGTATTATTA
>CAYPPC010000199.1:5321-5553 GCA_964412435.1 uncultured Paludibacter sp. | reverse complement strand
AAAATGGCTTTTGGTACCGGACATCACGAGACCACCAGCCTCATGATTGCAGAAATCCTGAAACATGATTTCACCGGTAAGCGTGTGCTCGATATGGGTTGCGGCACATCCGTACTGGCAATTCTGGCGGCAAAAAGGGGTGCTGAGGCACTCACAGCCATCGACATTGACGACTGGTGTGTGGATAACTCCATTGAAAACATTGCGCTGAATAAAGTGCAGGGCATTGAGG
>CAYPPC010000199.1:0-5311 GCA_964412435.1 uncultured Paludibacter sp. | reverse complement strand
AATGGGGAGGTTATGATATACTTGAACCCTGGACAGGTAACGCGTCTCTGAGTGAAAGCGACTGGAATAAACTTTTTTCGAGAGTAAGGTATATGCGTCCTCCTTTTGTCAGAATTATGGTGGCAGATGGATGGAATTACATGGTAAACGGTAAATTCAGCCCGTCTAAAAGTGAAGCCGTTTTGACGAAAATACTTGACTTTTGTCAGGCTGAAGGCATTGAGGTTTTACTGGGAGATGCCTCCCTGCTGCCGGGCAGAAAGTTTGACATCATCCTGGCGAATATCAACCGCAATATCCTGCTGAATGATATGGATAAATATGCCGCCGGTCTGGAGCCGGGAGGTGTACTTTTTATCAGCGGATTTTACACTGAAGATATTCCTGTGTTGCAGGAGAAGGCCCTCACCCACAGTCTGCACATCATCTATCACCATCAAAAAAACAATTGGGCGGTGGTAAAACTCGAGAAAAGATAAAGCCTTAGCCCCCTTTGGGCAGCTCTACCCGGAAACGGGTTCCTTCGTCCATTTTAGTTTCGAAGGTGATTTCGCCCCCCATCAGCTGAACCATATTTCGGCTGATGGCCAGCCCCAGTCCCATGCCGGTTGATTTGGTGGTAAAGTTGGGCATAAAGAGCTTTTCCCGAATCTCTTCAGGGATTCCCTTCCCATTATCTGAAACACAAACGACAATTCTCTCTTCATCTGCACCACAAATATTCACTTCGATCTTGCCCCGTCGGCCCGAAGGGATGGCCTGTTCAGCATTTTTCAGCAGATTGTTAAACACCTGCATCAGCTGTTCCCGGTCAGAGAAAGCGGTGAGCGGCCCTTCCGGCTCTTCATACTTCAATTCGATGGACTCGTGATTGCTTTCAAACAGGGTTACCACCGAAGAGAGCACTTTACCCACATCCACCACACCATACTTGGTGTCAGGCAGACGGGCAAAGTTGGAAAAAGAGCCCGCAATGCGGGATAAATTCTCAATCTGCTCAATCAGCATCACGGAAGCTTTGTCAAAATATTCATCAAACTGCTCATCGTTCATCTCTTTCCGGCGCTGAAGTTGCTGCAAGGTAAGTTTCATCGGCGTCAGCGGATTGTTAATTTCATGAGCTACCTGACGGGCCATCGTTTTCCAGGCGGTCTCGCGCTCCGACTGCGCCAGTTGCCGGATACTCTCTTCCAGTTCTTCTACTGTTTTATTATACTGATCCACCAGCTGTCCGATTTCATCATTCGGTTTATAGTTGATTTTCCGGATGGAGTGCCCCACTTTCATCTCACGCAAGCTCTCTTCGAGCATCACGAGCGGCACAGACAGTTGTCGTCCGATCACAATACTCAGCACTACAAAAAGCAGCATGATAATCATAAATATATGCACAATGGTCGAAAGGAAATTCAACAGCTCCTGCCGGATCTGATCCTCGCTGAGGAATTGCGGCACCGCAATATAACCAATGGGCAAATAATCCATATTGTAAAAGTCAGTGTAGGCTGTGAGATACTCCAGTTTCCCGATATGCTCATTCTGATTATAATTTTCCATATTGGAAAAATAGGGTGTTGGTGCCATCATTTTGCTCACCAGCTCCCGGTTGAAAAGCGGCATTTGTGAGCTGGCCACCAATTTCCCGCTGTTGTCATACACATGAATATCTGTCTGATAGGTGTAAGAGAGATCCTGCAGATCGAAGGTCAGCTCATTGCCCATCAGGCTGTCCAGCTGTATTAGCCAGGGATATTTCTCCTGAAGTGCATGCTGAATATAAGTTTTGGTCTGCTCCAGCTTTTTGATGTGATCATTCATATATTTCTGACGGTTAAACCCGACAGAAACATAAAATATCATTCCAAAACTAAGTAGCAAAAGCAATGTAAAGGCATACAAAAAGCGAGAAGAGAAGGTATTTCGCATCGGCACATTCCGGTGTACCAGGCGGTAGGAAGTGCGCGCAAAGTAACTGACAATCAGAAAAAAGAGCAGCACATAGAAGTAGTAAATCACATAAACCCAAAAGCCTTCCTGCAACTCTTCCGACAATACGATATCATCATAGGCATCCGGAGAATAAACGTAGTGCCTGAAACCGTTTTCATCCTGAGCGAAATACCGAGCTTTACCTCGGTTTATCCACTCAGCCTCTTGCGGATACCTGTATTTTCCGGAGGAACTTGCCAGACTCCGATAGCTATACCTGGCATTGGAGAGACCCAGCTGCGCTGAAATGGAGCTTTGCTTTTCGAGCAAGAGCTCGGGATAGCTGTAACTCTTATGAAACTTCTGCGGATAAAACTCCAGGTAGTAGTTGACCTGCTTAAACTCCTTATTCAAAGTGTGATAAACTGCCAGGAAAGACATGTTTGAGTTAAGCATATCCATAATATAGAAGTGAGTTCTCTCAATAGAGCGGCCCCACTGGCTGATGGCATCATCATACTCCTTGCTGAGTGAAGAACCGTCTTCAGCCACAAAAAGATGCACCTTGTATTTGTTCCAGAACCCCCGCATATAAGTCTCATTCACATAGTTGGCCGCCTGCATATCCTGATCATTCGACTGCACCAGCTCCTTCAATACCCGATCCCAGGTGAGACTTTTATCCAGATCTTCAATTAAGGCCAGAGCTAGCTTGTCCTCCACATTCGGGTCTTCAAGATAGTAGTTTACCGCCAGGGTTTTGTAACGCTCAAATTTTCTCTGATTATTTTTCAGAATAACGGTGTGTGTAATAAAGAAGGCATAAATAATCAGCCAGAGAATCATCAGCCAGTTGCTGTCTTTGAACCGGTCAAAAAACACCAGCACATAAATAAGCACACTCAGAGTCAGGAAATAGAGTAAAACTGTCCATTTATAACTGTCGTTCATAAAGTAGATCCCAATCAGCAGCAAAACAAGTACCAGCGCTTCAATCATGAAAAACGGATATTTTCCAACCGCATCAAGAAGCATCTTGCGCGACTTCAACTGAAGCATAAAGAAACCGACCCCCCACATCAGGAACAGCAGATAATTAAATGCCACCAGAAAACTCATGTTCTCTACTCGAAGCACATTGATTTCGAGCACAGAGCCAAACACCGAAGCTGCAAGTGACTCATAGAGCAATAAGAAAAACACCGGCGGAATCACAGCCAGTCCTGCAATTTTCATCCAGAGAGTGCCTGTTTTCTTCACCTCATCGCCGGTATAATAGAAAAAGAGATAAACAATGGAAAAGAAATAGAAACTTAGAAAACTCAGGTGCGTCAGAGTTCTCAGCAGCGTGTTGTAAGAGTAGTGGAAAGGCGTGAAGATATTATTGTGGAAAAAGGTATCCGGAAAATCCAGTAACATCAGCGACAGCAGCACCGTACCACTGACAAATGTACTTATTAGAAACTCCTTCAGGCTAAACTTTTTCTTCCCGAACAGGAAAGGCAGGTGAGCCAGAAGATAAAAAATTGCCAGGAAAAAAATCAGATAAAACACGAAAGAGATGCGGGAGTATTTCTCTTTATAAATCGGATAAGAAGGCAGCACAAATGAGAAAAGGTAGTTGTTGTCCGAATCGAAATAGGCATAGGAAGAAGCGGGCGTATCGAGCGAAAACCGGATCTCTTTGTGCAGAGGCAAAAAACTCACAAACTCATTGACTAACTCCTCATTTTCATAGGGATAGTCATATTTCAAAGGGAGGTAGGCTACAATTCTAAAATCATCAGCCACCAGAGACCGGGTCAGACCGTAAGCATTGGAAAGCTCCTTGAATCTCCAGTTGACATTTTTCAGGTTAAGCGGTGCTATCTGGTTGTCAGACCAAAACAGCAAACTATCATTTTTATAAACCAGTATGGTGTGATTGCTATCTTCAAAAGAGAGCGAGCGGATCTCTTCATAGTTTTCGGAAGCGAGCCAGAGAGCCACCTGCTCCATTTTTTTATCAGCCAGCCGTTGTTCATGCCTCAGCTTTTGCTTCAGCTGTTCCATCTTTACAGGCTTTCTGTAAGATTGCTGGTATATTATCTGGAACAGAGCGCCGAGCAGAGCAAAAAACAAAGCCCCCGCCAGCAGGCGGCGGTGCATCATACTCAACCGGGTTCTGTTTTTTAATGGTTCATTCATGATGATAAGGCTCTCCTTTAATAATAGTCATGGCGCGGTAAAGCTGTTCCGTAAAAATCAGCCGGATCATCTGATGAGAAAATGTCATGGCTGAAAGCGACATTTTTCCGTCGGCCCGCCGGTACATCTCATCAGAAAAGCCATATGGCCCTCCGACTACAAAAATCATACTTTTATTTGAATATATCATCTTTTTATCGAGAAATTCAGCAAAACCGAGCGAAGTAAACTGTTTACCGCGCTCATCGAGCAAAACAACCTCGTCCGATGTACTTATTTTTTCGAGTAACAGCACCCCTTCCGCCTCTTTTTGTTGCTCCAGCGAGAGTTTTTTTCGATTTTTCAATTCGGGAATTACTATAATTTCAAAATTCAGATAGTGTTTCAATCGTCCGGCATACTCATCAATCAGTGCCTGAAGACTCTTATCCGTTGTTTTACCTATCAGCAGCAGTTTTATTTTCATAAACAATTCCCGTTTTTTAAAATTGGCCTGTTATTTGTAATATAACTAATAAATTGAGCGAAACGGGCCGGCCGTTGAGGAAACTAAAAGCCCGGTTGCTATACAATATGCAAATATTGCAATTTTTTATGTAAAAGCTCCTATTTAATGAAAGAAAATAGAAAAACAAAGATACAGGCTATGAAAACAATACGATTTTTATCCGTTTTAGCGTTATTTGCGCTGCTTGCAGCTCCTTTGAGTGCGCAGGTCAATGCTGTGCCCGCAGAAGTGGTTGCAGCTATCAACAGCGGTGATGCCAACAAATTGTCACTGCATCTGAATGATAATGTAGAACTGGTTATTTCCGGTAAAAATAATGTTTACAGCAAAAAGCAGGCTACCGGCATTTTGTCTGACTTTTTTAAGAAAAACCCCGTGAAGTCATTTACGGTAACTCATCAAAGCAACAAGGCTGCAGCCAGTTTTGTTATAGGAAAACTGAATACCAGCAACGGAGATTACAGGATTTACATTCTGACCAGAAAAAGTAAAAAAGATATATTAATTCAACAACTACGAATCGAAAACGAATGAATAAAGATTTTATCGAAATGATTCCCGCCTGGTTTGCCGAGGATATTGGTGATGGTGACCACACCACCCTGTCGAGCATACCTGCCGATGCAATTGGCAAATCACAACTGATTATTAAAGATGAAGGAGTTTTATGCGGCGTTGATGTGGCCC
>CAYPPC010000198.1:0-5896 GCA_964412435.1 uncultured Paludibacter sp. | reverse complement strand
GAGGTGCGTTCAGCTAATCTGAAAGATTTTTACGGAATAATCAGTAGAAGTTCCGGTTTTCTACTCAACAATCAGGGTGGATCAATGGAGAATAATAATCCTCTGATTGAGTGGAACAGTAACCTGAACACAAGTGATAATGCCCGTTTTGAGATAGTAAAAGTAGACCACATGGGCACCGGTGTTGATCAGCACAGACCGGATGAGATTATCAATATCAGATATAACAGGAACACGCAAACTCTCAGTTTACTGGCAGGAGATCAGTTTGGAGGGTCAATGATACTCTCGGTTTATTCGGTGAGCGGCTCAGAAATATTAAGGACCGATAGCTTTGCTGTAAACGATCAGCTGGATGTATCCTCTTTGAAAACAGGTGTTTATTTGGTTCGACTGCAGACAACAACCGGAAATTATACCATGAAGTTTATTAAACAGTAAAACTTTAAAAAGAAAATAGTGAGAAAAGAGTGCAGCCCGCTGCACTCTTTTTTTTGAAACAAGCAGTTTTTTAATTAATTTTGAAGTTGATTTTGATTAATAACTAATTCAATGATATTGTATGATTCAAATTCCCTATAACAATATATTTTTCATTGGTGTAGCCGGAGCAGGTATGAGTGCTATTGCACAATACCTCGCCGGAAGTGGCAAAAATGTAAGTGGCAGTGATCGTTATTTTCTGCCGGATGTAACTAACGAAACCCGTACAAAGCTGGAAGCTGAAGGCGTTCAGTGTTTTTTGCAAGATGGCAGTGGTATCACAGAGAATACAGAGTTGGTGGTAGTTTCAACAGCCATTGAAGACACTGTTTATGAAGTGCAAAAGGCAAAAGAACTGAAGATTCCTATTCTGAAACGCTCGGAGTTACTGGCTTTAATTGCCCGAAGTAAAAAGACCATCGCAGTGGGCGGCACATCGGGAAAAAGTACTACTACCGCAATGATTTTTGATATTATGCAGCACGCCGGGCTTGAGCCGAGCATCATTAGTGGTGCCGGTCTCACAAGTATCATCCGGGAAGGTAAAATAGGCAATGCAAAGGTGGGGCGTGGCGAATGGCTGATTATCGAAGCTGATGAGAGTGACGGTTCAATAGTGCAATACCATCCGGAGGTGGGTTTGCTGCTGAATATTGAGAAGGACCATCAGGAAATTGATGAGTTGCTGAATATATTTACCACTTTCCGGGAGAATACCGGGCAGCTTTTTATCAGTAATCAATCCAATAAGCTGGCTGCCGGAATCAGCCGTAACTGCAGTGACGATTTCTCGACAGATCCGGAATCCTGCGCCGGATATATCGGTACTGATTTTCTGCAACAGGGACATCAGATCAGTTTCAAAGTGAATAGTGTGCCGTTGAAAATGAACACCTTAGGTGCTCACAATATGGAGAATGCACTGGCTGCTATTGCGGTGGTAAACCGGCTGGGAGTGAGCATTGAAACTGCTGCCGAAGCCCTGGAGAAATATGAAGGTATTTACCGCCGACATCAAATCCTGGGAATGAAAAATGGAGTGACTGTAATTGATGACTACGCTCACAATCCGGCCAAATGCGCAGCCTCAGTCACTGCCTGTCAGCCTGTGGGCGATAAACTGATTGCCTGGTTTCAGCCGCACGGATACAAGCCAACCCGCTTTCTGCGTGATGATTTTATAGCTGAAATTTCAGATGCACTTCGCGATAATGATGAAATCTGGATGAGTGAGATATTTTACGCCGGAGGTACGGCAGAAAAAGATATTTCAGCGGCTGAGCTGATTGAAGGTATCAGGAAAAGAGGTAAAAAAGCCTACTTCGTGGAAAACCGCAATGAGTTTTTAGAAACAGTGCGTCCGCATCTTTCGCCGGGCACCACACTATTGCTGATGGGTGCGCGTGACCCAAGCCTGAATCAGTTTGCCGATGAGCTGTTTCAGCAGCTTTGATAGTTAAGGAATAAGCAGTATCACCTTCAGTTTGTTCCAAACAAAAAAGCTGTCTCAAATCAATTGAGACAGCTTTTTCTGTAATTATATGGTCTGTTTAGATCCAGCGTACGTAGCTGAAATCCATGCGGTGCGGCAGCAGCTCATGTTTCGGGAACATGCGGAAGCTGTACTTGTAAGCACCTGCATTACCAATTTTGTGCTTCAGGTTGAAGTGCAGTTTGGTACCTTCAGTTTTTACCAGTTCCAGCTCATTAACTTTCTTGAGCTTGTCCTGATAGTTCTGGTCAGTATGAACTCTTACGAGCTCAACGCCAATACCTTTCATTGCATCATCTTTCACATCAACAACAATATTGATGTCATATTCTGTACCGGCGTGTGAGTTATGAATCATCTCTTCCGGCATGTCGATGCTCAGTACTTCAATATTATCCCATCCTGCAGACATCTTCTCTTTCCAGGTAGCCAGTTCTTTTGCTTTCGCAAAATTGTTGTCCTGAATAAGGGCGCTGCGCTTAGAAAGTTTGTTGTAGAAACGATCGAAGTAGTCGTCCATCATGCGCTTGGTAGTGTAGTGAGGAGTAATTTCTGCAATCGAATTTTTGATAACCTGGATCCACTCAGGTGAATAACCTTTAGTATTCTTAGCATAATAGAGCGGAATAATCTCATTTTCAAGTGTGTTGTAGATGGTCACAGCATCAAGCTTGTCCTGGTACTCCTGATTTTCAAAAGTACGTTTGTCGGTCAGGGCCCAACCAGCATTTTCGCGGTAACCTTCGTACCACCATCCGTCAAGTACAGAGAAGTTAAGTACACCGTTCATGGCAGCTTTCTCTCCGGAAGTACCCGAAGCCTCCTGCGGACGTGTAGGTGTGTTCAACCAAACGTCAACACCGGTCAGCAGTCGTTTTGCCAGACGCATATCGTAGTTTTCGAGGAATATAACTTTACCCAGGAACTCAGGCATGCGTGAAATCTCAACAATTCTCTTGATCAGACCTTGTCCTGCACCATCAGCCGGGTGGGCTTTACCGGTGTAGAGGAACTGAACCGGACGATTCGGGTCATTCACAATTTTTGCCAGACGATCCAGGTCGCTAAACAGCAGGTGCGCACGCTTGTAAGTAGCAAAGCGACGACCAAATCCGATAATCAGCGCATTGGGGTTGATTGAATCAAGAATAGATACAATGCGTGATGGATCACCCTGGTTTTTCATCCAGTTGTCGTGGAACTGGTCGCGAATATATTTTACCAGCTGTGTTTTTAGCGTAGTACGCAGATCCCAGATCTCCTGATCGGGTACCTGATGAATTTTTTCCCAGATTTTTTCGTTGGAAAGATCATCGTAGAACTCATCTGCGAAATGCTTCTCATAGAGTTTTTTCCAGCGTGATGAAGTCCATGTTGGCATGTGTACACCATTGGTTACATAGCTAACGTGTGACTCTTCGGGGAAATATCCTTTCCAGATGGGTTGAAACATCTTTTTTGACACCTCACCGTGCAGCCAGCTCACACCGTTTACTTCCTGTGCAGTGTTGCAGGCAAAAGTACTCATGTTAAATTTATCGTGTGTTCCGGGATAAGCGCGGCCCATGTCGATAAACTCATTCCAGCTGATGCGCAGCTGTGAAGGATACTCACTCATATATTTGTGGAACAGATCTTCTTCGAAGCTGTCGTGTCCTGCCGGAACCGGTGTGTGCACTGTGTAGAGTGTACTGCTGCGCACTACCTCTAATGCTTCGTTGAAGCTCAGTTTCTGCTCATTCATCAGGTCGAGAATACGCTG
Source organism: uncultured Paludibacter sp. (assembly GCA_964412435.1). GTDB lineage: Bacteria > Bacteroidota > Bacteroidia > Bacteroidales > Paludibacteraceae > UPXZ01. Next base: position 2,159 of record CAYPPC010000198.1, on the reverse strand, counting down.
AACACTGATAAGTGCTGCGTGACCTTCGTTACAGTGGTAAACTTCTTTGTAGATACCCAGCTTTTTCAGGGCAAGAATACCACCAATACCGAGCATGATTTCTTGTTTCAGACGGTTTTCCCAGTCACCACCATAAAGCTGGTGTGTAATCGGACGGTCAAACTCGCTGTTCATATCATTGTCTGTATCGAGCAGATAAAGTTTTACGCGACCCACATCTACTCTCCAGAGATGAGCATATACAGTACGGTTAGGGTAGGGAACTTCAACCACAAGCGGGTTGTTATCTTCGTCGAAAACCTGAGTGAGTGGCAGTGTGTTAAAGTTTTGAGGCTCATACACTGATACCTGCTGTCCGTCAACAGAGAGAGATTGTTTGAAGTAACCATAGCGATACAGGAAGCCAACGGCGGTCATATCCACATTGCTGTCGCTTGCCTCTTTCAGGTAGTCACCTGCCAGAACTCCCAAACCACCCGAGTAGATTTTCAAAATCTCAGTCATTCCATACTCCATGCTGAAGTAAGCAATGGTCGGACGGTTTTTGTCTTTAGGTTTATTGACGTAGTCAGTAAACTTCTTATATATTGTATCAACTTTCTTTGTAAACTCTTTGTCGCTACCCAGTTCAACCAGCTTGTCATAGCTTAAAAGGTTCAGAAGTTGAATCGGATTCGACTCAGCTTTTACCCAGATTGATCTGTCAATTTCACGAAACAGTTTTTTGGCATCACTGTCCCACGACCACCAAATATTTTGAGCCATCTCTTGCAGCTTGCTCAGACTTTCCGGCAAGTTGGATTTCACTGTAATCTCTCTCCAAACCGGCTCATTCACATGATTAGTTTTTAGTTTCATTGTTTAAAAAAATATTGTTTATTACTTATTTGTTGTTTCTATTTATGTTGTAAAGCATAATTTCTGGCAAAAATAGACATTTTTATCTTAAAAACCAAACACTTGCATACTCTTTAACTCAGTTTTTTCGCAAACCTTTTCAATCAGCTATGCTGGTTGCATTTTTTGCTTTGTCCGGCTTTTAAAAACTATTGCCGCATTAACTTTTAATTCTTTTGTTTCTGTTTTTCAATGCTATATCGTAAGCCTGATCGTAATATCCGATAAACTCTTTCCACAGCGCTTTTTTCGAAAGCATGCGGGCAGCTCTCCGAACCGCAGCAGTGGCAGTTTTATTTTTGCTCACAATATCGTATATATGTTCGGCGATAGCATTACTTACATCATGGTAGTTATAGTCAGAGCGCTCAATCACGGCTGCTCCCGCATTACCGGGATCGGTAGCCTGCACCCACTGACCAAAACCAGAAAGGGTAGTGGTTACGGTAGGTACGGAGAAAGCCACACTTTCAAGCGGTGTATATCCCCACGGCTCATAATAGGAGGGGAAAACTGAGAGATCCATACCAATCAGCAGGTCCCAGTATGTCTTGTTGAAAATACCATCTTCACCATTCAGGTATGAGGGTACAAAAATTACTTTCACTTTTTCATGAGGCAGGTTCTCAAAATGAAACCAGCGCAGTGCCGAAATAACATTGTCATGCTGATAATCGTGCAGCTCATGGGTGGTATGCTTGTTCCAGTAATCCATGCTTGCAGAAGGATCTTTTAGCCTGGCGGCCAAATCAACACGGGGCCCTTTGATATGCCCGGGCACCATGATAAATGCTACCACATCCTCTTGCAAATCTTTATATGAAAGAGTTTTCAAAGATTCGGCAAAGACATCAAGACCTTTATTTTTATATTCATAGCGGCCTGCCGTAACAATAAAGCGGGCATTTTCGCTGATTTCATAACCTAAAAGCGTTTCAGTAACTTTTCTGAGCACCCGACGGGCATCTTCCCGTTTCTCTTCCAGTTTTGCGCCTTTCGGCACAAAGTCATCTTCAAAGCCGTTGGGAGTAACAATATGGGGTGTTTTCTCCAGTAATTGTGTGCTTTCAAAAATAAACATGTCCAGTAAAGGTTCCCGGTTATTGTCTGACATTTTGACCACTCCTCTTCTCTATTTATTTGTACGGCAAAAATGCTCAATAAAAAAAGCAGGCAACAGCGCGTTGCCTACTCTGTATAAGCTTTCCGGCAACCTGACAATCATAGCAGTAAACTGCTTTAGACTCATGGCTTTGCGTCAT
>CAYPPC010000197.1:0-5945 GCA_964412435.1 uncultured Paludibacter sp. | reverse complement strand
ACATTGGGGACTTCAACTTGCGCTACTCTGTCCTGATAAAAGAAATTGTATCCGCTTTGTTGTTTAATTTCATTGATAACTTTACCTACAGTGGTGTTTTTTTGCGAAATGTTGATTTGTGCAAAGAGTTGTGTAGGTATTAACAAGAAAAGTACAATTGATAACTTCAAATAAAATCGGAACGTTTTATGTCTGATTTTAGATTTGGAACATCCTACCATAGTTCGTTTTTGTTTTTTGATATAATTTACTTTGATTAATTGAATAAGATTTGAAGCCCTTTTATAGACTTCTACTAATAAAACAATCATCTTTCGGGAAACACTTAGTCAAAAATGATTATTTTGAGTTTTAAGTAAAAAACCAGAGAATCCCTGCTAAATTTTTAAATAAAACAGTATAATCTCTGGTTAAGTTATGCGTTAAAAGTATTTTATTGATACTTCAGTTATTTAAGGGAAATATGCACCATATCACCCTTAATAGTATATTTAATAGGAATTGATTTTTCAAGAGATTGCAGCACCTGATTGATGTCTTCTTTGCTCTTTAGTACACCGGAGTAGGTTGTTGTGTCGCTGTCAAAATCGGCTGTGAATTTCACATCGTAGATAATCTCCAGTGTTTTGCAGATTTCTGTAATGGTTGCCTGATTAAACGGAATCAGCTGGTTGTGCCACACTGCATCCAGGCGTACTTCAGGTTTTTCTACCACCTGCATGCTTCTCAAAGATTTGATCAGCTCGGCACGTTGTCCGGGTGATAAAATCACAGTTCCTTCTATCAGGGTGAGGCTGGCAATATCTCTGGCTTTGCAGCTCTGAATATTAAATGATGTTCCGAGAACGGTAACATCCATCGCTTTTGTTTTTACAATAAAGGGGTGTTCAGGGTTTGATTCTACTTCAAAATAGGCTTCACCTTCGAGAGAAACTGTTCTGTTTTTCTTTTTGAATGAAGTGGGGTGCTTCAATGAGGCATGTTTGTTGAGCCACACTTTTGAGCCGTCAGGCAATACCACCTCTTTAATCTCTTCATTTTCAGCGGTGATGGTGAGCATGCTTCTGTTTTCATTCAGCATAAACATGCCAGAGATGAATATTACTGCGGCCACTGCGGCGGCTGCCGAGTAGCGTACTATACGATTTAACCGGAATGTTCTTTTCGCTGAAGCTTCCGATGCAATCCGGTTTCTTAATTTCTCACGGGCCTCCTTAATATATTTATCTTCGGAGTATTTCCTGATCTGCTTCGAGTTAAATGCAAGCTCGAGCGTAAACAGCTCTTTAGCATGGTCGGGCGACTCATCGAGCCACTCTTTAATCTGCGCAAGTTCTGCTTCACTGCATTCGTTTTGAATATATTTTAATAGTATCTTTTCGTCCATTATATAATAAATATTTCTTCCTGTTCTATAGGTATAGCAAATTGAAATTAAAAAACACTTAGCCTAAGAAGAAAATAATTAAAAATATTTTCAAATGTTGCAATAACTCCCTCAATTGCTTCAATGCTTTATACATATGAGCCTCCACGGTGCGGAGTGAAATGTCGAGCACTTCAGCGATCTCTTTGTTTTTCAGCTCCTGCAAATAACTGAGTCTGAAAACTTCGCGACAACGCTCCGGCAACTGGTTGATTGCCTGTTCTATCTCATCTCCCAACTCTTTGTTTACTATCTTTTCTATGATATTGCCCGCATAGCGAGACTGATAAAAACTTGTCCGGTATTTATGAAATGCTTCCTGGTGGGCACTGTATTTATTCTCCAGCTCCTTGCGTTTAATCAGATTGATGGAGCGGGAATAAACCATTCGGTAGAGGTAGGCACGGATATTTTCTCCCAGGTCAATCGACTCTTTGTTCTCCCAAAGCTCATAAAAAACATCCTGTACAATGTCTTCTGCTTCCTGTTCGGGTAAAAATCGGCCTGCGTAGAACAGCAATTCGGGATAATGCTTCCCGAACAAATCATCGAATACTATTTCTTTATTATTATCTTTCATTTTGAAAGTTTGCTGTTCTGTGATCTTTATATCAACATATATTTTTCTTTCAGACGCAGATCAATCAGGCACAAAAATAAGAAAAAAATGCAGAAATAAAAAAATCTGCACTTTTTTCTTATGCTTTTGTTTATTGCTTAGAGCAATTCAAACTTTCAAATTATTATCTTCTCCGGGATGCCGGAGGTCCTGATTGCTTAGAGTGTGAAATCTGTTTCGGTGTTACCCATTTCAAATTCAAGCACACCGCCCTTTTGAATATCTTCGAAATCGATATGATACTGTTTGTGCGGTTTACCGTTGAGTTGTATACTCTGGATATACATATTCTCTTGGCTGTTGTTTTTGGTTTTGATGGTAAAGATTTTACCGTTTCCAACCTGCAGCACGGCTTCATCCAGGATGGGTGAACCGAAAATATATTTACCACCGGCCGGTTCTACCTGATACATTCCCATGGCAGAGAGCAGATACCAGGCTGAAATCTGACCTACGTCCTCATTTCCGCTGAGTCCATCCGGCTGATCGGTGTAAAGATCAGCAAGCACTTCACGCACCAGTGTAGCGGTTTTCCAGGGCTGATTTACATAAGGATAGATGTATAGAATATGGTGACTCGGCTCGTTTCCGTGTGCATATTGTCCGATTAATCCGCTGATATCCGGTGAAGCGTGCTCACCCATATCGCCTTCGACAATAAAGAGGGAGTCGAGCTTTTCGGTAAATTTCTCTTTGCTTCCAAAGAGTTCTACCAATCCTTGAATGTCATGCGGCACTAACCAGGTGTATTGCCAGGCGTTTCCTTCGGTGTAGTCATTTTCGCGGTGAACCGATTCAAAGGGATTGAAAGGCGTGTCGCGGAAATTGCCTTTGGAGCTTACGCCACGAACAAAACCTGTTTCGTGATCGAAGTAGCGTTTATACACTTTACTTCTCTCTAAGAAATATTCGTAATCTTCTGTTTTGTTCAGTTTTTGAGCTACCTGCGCGATACTCCAGTCGGCAATGGCAAACTCCATGCTTTGCGAAAGTGCTTCTGGTTCTAAATCGTAAGGGATATAGCCATAATCACGCAGATGTTTCAATCCGCGCTCATCCAGCATCGCTGAATTTTTAATTGCCTCGTAAGCTTTCTCCACATCAAAACCGCTGTAGCCTTTCATAATAGCATCGGCAATTACCGGAATGCCCGGATTACCCACCATACAGTCAGTTTCGCAACCCATCAGGTGCCAAACCGGAACTTTACCCTGCTGCTCATAAATATGAATCATGGTGTTGATGATATCGTCCACTTTTTCAGGATGAATAATGGTCATCAGCGGGTGTGCAGCGCGGTAGGTATCCCAAAGTGAGAAAGTGGTGTAGTTGGTAAACTTTTCACTATGATAAGTTTTACCGTCTGAACCGCGGTATTCGCCGTTTACGTCCATAAAAAGCGAAGGGGCAATCATAGTGTGGTAGAGCGAAGTGTAGAAAATACGTTTTACACTCTCATCCTTCGTTTTAATCTGAATTTTATTCAGTTTCTCGTTCCATGCCTGGTCTGCATTGGCAATAGTTTGCTCAAAATCCCAGTGGGGCAGTTCAGCCGCCAGGTTCTCTTTGGCGTTTTCTATGCTTACCGGTGAGAGGGCTACTTTTACATAAACCTCTTCGGCATCGTCGCTTTTGAAGCGCAGCACGCCGTAAGTTGTTTTAGCGGTCAGTTCATTTTGTTCTAAAATCTCCTTTTTATCGGAAACGGTAAAGCTCTCAATTTTTTTAGAGAAAACAGCGGTAAAATAAACTTTCTGATCGTCAGCCCAACCCACAGAGTAGCGGTGACCGGAAATCACCGAGTCATTCTCCATAACAATATAACCTTCAGCGGGAGCATCCCAGCCGGTGCCGTTTTCCAGGTCAATCACAATCCCTGCTTCATCCGATTGCGGGAAAGTGTATTTGTGGAAACCAACACGCTCAGTGGCGGTCAGCTCTACATCGATGCCGTAACGGTCGAGGCGGGTTTTGTACCAGCCCGGTTTGGCGGCTTCGTTCACACGTGAGAAGTAGGACCACATTCCTGACTCCGGATTGCTTTCAACGCCACGGCTCAGTTTTACATCGCCAATGACGGGCATAAAGGAGATATCGCATAAATCACCGATACCGGTTCCGCTCAGATGCAGATGTCCAAAACCGATCACGGTGGTGTCGGAAATGTGATAACCGGAGGTCCAGTCCCACTCCCGTGGAATGCTGGTCGGGCCGAGTTGCACAAAACCAAATGGCACATTGGCACCCATAAATACGTGTCCGTGACCACCGGTACCGATATACTGATCGACATATTGGGTCAGATTTTCCTGTCCGGCCTTCTGCCCGGAATTACAGGCTGTGAAAATCAGCAGACTAAAGAGTGCTGCTGCTAAAAAATGAAATTTAGAATTTGACATAATATTTATAATCTAATGAATGATCGAAATTATCGTCCCCTTGTAAACCGGGGTTTTGCAAATATAAATAAATTATTTTAATATATCAGGATTGAGCAACCTGAAATTTAAGGAATTATACATTTGACTGTGTAGGGTTTCAATACAGCTGACTCAACCCGGATCAGATAAATACCCTGATGTAATGTGAGGTTTACCTCATCTTGCTGCTGTGATAATTGGTTTATCAGACGACCTGAAGCATCATAAATTGTAATGTCCTGTGGGAAGTGATGTTCGTTGATAGTCAGCAGATTACTCCCGGTGTTGTAACTCAATCGATTCATCTCATTTGCTTCAATATCTTCATTGTCAGTGTAGTAACCATAGCTTAGTTTTCTGTCCATCCAGTCGATTCGGCCTGAAATATAGTTTTTGACATTTTCAACTTCAGCTTCGTAGCTTCCGTGTACCCGCGGGTTTTGGTGAACGAATTTCTGCATAATTTGCCAGCGCTTGAAGTTGAGCTGCTGAGACTGATCCAGTTTCTCGGCTATGCTGTCAACCACATCGAGTAAACTCTCTTTGTCGATTGCGCCATTGTCTCTGTAATGGGCATATATTTTGCTCAGCTGATCGTTGTAATATTCAAAATCATTGACATCTTTTGCACTTAAAATATTCCTTACCATATCCTTAGCACTTCCAGCACTTGACCCGGTAGAAAGAGCCACCCATTCTTTGTTACTGTTGATGGGGTAGGTGCGTTCATCATTTTCAAAAGCGAGGTCAAAATCCCAAACCGGTCCGAAAAAGAGCCTGTCATCATCTCTCCTTTTTGTCACTCTCACACTCCAGTAGGTGTCGGTGTTTCCCGAATATTCACCCACAAGAAAGTGACGCAAAAAGCTGGGAGGATCCATATAGCGGTCCATGTTTGTTTTGTTTTTGTAATAAACACCGTTTATCCAGGAATTAAAATGGTTTTCAATATACTTTTCCTGTTGTGCAGTGATTTCATCTTTTTTAGGATACTTGATGGTAACAGGCATTTTAATAAGCTTAGAGGTGAACTTTTTGGGCTCATCGGGGTAGGCATATGCATCAATCTCAAGCATATATCCTCCGGTGAGGTCATTCTCTGTCATCTCTTCCACTTCTACCCGCCCTTTGCGCACATCAATGTGGTCGCAGAGCTGGTAAGTTCCTTTGTAGTCACCATTGAGAACAACATCCACCGCTTCAGCCGGTGAAGTATAAGCCATTTCAAGCCTGCGGCTGAAATCAAAAGCGAGCATATTCCGCATCAGAGTTTTATCGCCCCAATTATTGATCAGTGTCCAGTTTTTTCCCGTGGCCGGCAGGTTCATCACCCGGGTGGAGTGGTCTAGCTTGATACGATAAGGTTTTTTCTCGAAACCCCAGCTGGCATTGCCACGCCCCCGGATATCGAGACTGTCAGCTTGTATAGAAGTACCGTCATTATATATAATAGAAATGATACCCCGGATATAATAATCTT
>CAYPPC010000196.1:0-5957 GCA_964412435.1 uncultured Paludibacter sp. | reverse complement strand
ATGAGGGTTGAACGGAGAGCATACTCATGTCAGTTAGAAATGAACTGATGGCCATACTTTTGAAGTTGGGCTGCACAATTTTATAGTTTGTATTGAGTGTGAAGTTGGGGTAGGCGATATTGAGCATGGCTTCGGCGGCCCATTGAAGTTGAGTGGCCGGAGTAATAGAGATCAGATTACCCACGAGTGATTTCATTGGAAAATCATCCAGAATAAAATCAGCAGTAGAGTCGTAGGTGTAAACGCTGGTTGCACCATTCAGCCCAACAGTAACATGTTTGGCGAAGCGTTGAAATATATTGAGTCCCAGCACCACATTTTCTTCCGGAGTGATAAACTTTTTTGACTCATCCTGCAAAAGACTGGCAGCTCTGTCGTAACCTTTGAAAAATACCAGATCAACAAAATTGTTGTCACTTCCAACGCCAATTTTAGTGCCAATTCCCCATCGGGAATAAGCGGGTGCGGTTGAATAAAAGTTCTGTCCGTTCTCAGAGGTGATATTGAGCGGATAAGAGCCGGGGATATTTTGTTCAAACATCATTGAGTTATCGGCTTCGTAGGCTTTACGCAGTCGTCCGCCAAAAATACCGAATCGAAATTTTGAGGGTCGGATATCAATACCTCCGCCCAGAAATGTTTGCCCGGATACGGTAAAGGGCGAATAACTGTACTGCCGGTATCCGCCGTGCAGTGTGAGCCATTTATAGGTAGGGCTCAGGCCAAACTGACTGAAAGAGTTAGCCACACTCATTTTTCCGTTGGTCAGAACGGCATTGAAGGGGATATTGAATCCATAAACAGAAGCGTTCAGATTCAGGCTGGCACTCCAGAAATTGGGCATCGGAATCCGGTTGCTGTCGTTGGTCATGGTGCCGTTGTAGCTAAATCCAAATCCTCCGTTGAGAACAAAAGGTTTCTGTTTTCCCATTTGCTCCAGATCCTGAGATTTCAGGGGTGTTGCAAATAACAAGAGTGCAATGAAAAGGGCAATATACTTATACATACCAAAACGAGTAAGATAATTAGAAAGCCGGGCTTTAGCCTTTTGAAGCCTGCCGGGAGAATGTAGGTTGTTTTTGTTAAAATCCCGGTTGCTTGCATACGGGCTTTGCCTGTTTCCTGCAATACAAGTTCACTTAGAACTTTCAGATGATTTCTAAGAAAATGAGATAACAAAGAGAGTCTTTTCGGGAGAACAGCACGCTGTTTTGCGAAAAGGCCGCAAGGCCATCTCATTTTTTAGCAGTACAATTCATATTCATTCAGTTAGAGTTGTGTTGAATAAGACTCTTCGAGCCAAAGAGCTTGGCATCGCTGTTATTAGTTAAGGGATAAATAGTTTAGATTAATTGGTTATCAGCCTGAATTCCTTACAAATATACAGTATTAATTTTGAATAATGTTTAATTGCTAAGTTAATTTGCAGGTGAATTATTTGGGAAGCGCTAAAAATTAATAAATATTAACTGTTCTGGGGGGATTATCCGGTTGATTAAAGAATGGAGAATAAAAAAAGCGGAAGTTTGAGACACAGCTGCAAACTTCCGCTTTCTGTTATTTTTTACTATAAGCTTGAACGCCTATTAGTAAAGGATATTTATCATTTCTACGGTTTTACTGAACAACTACTTTAACCATTTGGTTAGAGTTGCTGTTTTTAATCAGGTACATACCCGGTGTCAGTGTTGTTGTGTTGATGTTAACCAATTTACTGCTGTAAGCTTGTTGTATTACAGTGCTTCCCTGCAGGTTGATTACCTGAACAACACCGCTGTCGCTGCTGCTCTTGATGCTGATTTCACCACTGCGTGCAACCAGGGTCGGGAACACGCTGAACTCTGCATTAGTTTGAGCCACACCGGTGATAGGACCAGCTGTGAAGTTAAACTGACTGCTTACGTCAAACTCACCGTTTGTCATATTTACTTCAACAGGTACTTCATTCACCGGATTAGAAGCTTGCAGTTTGAAGGTGATCTTGTTCTCATTATAATCAACGTTCAGTTCGCTTACGCTTACTTTAGCTGCATTTTCACCGGCCGAAGCAACAGTTACTTCAATTTTATTCTCTTTATCGCTGATCAGGTTGAAACCTTTCAGATCAAACTCAACGTCAACCACTTTGGTGCCGTGCTCATTGGCATTCTGGTTACCCGGGTTAGTGAGTACCGGTTTTCTAACAAATGCACGCAGTTCATACACATCCATACTCTGAGGTGTTTCCCAAACCGGATCTTTGAGGTTCGCTTTAATGGTACCGGTAATGGTGTTGGCTGAAAAGCTTACAAATCCGCTGGTCAGCTCAATATTACCTGCGATATTATCATGTTTTACGTATAGAGGATCAAATCCCGGTTCGTAGTCAGCATCATTGGGAGGAATGTTGATAAAAGGTGATGAGTTAATCTCAAAACCACCACTCTCTTTGTCATGCTGGAAAATAAGCTGTGCACCTTCAACCAGATACTGATCAGCCAGATCAACAATCACATCCATCATGGTGCGTGGAATGTTATAAGCAGTTTCGTCATTGTCATCAGTCAGGCTGCCCATGCTATCCTCGTTCCATGCCCAGTTATTATTGTTGGGATAATTCCATGAACCGGCCTTCTTACCTTTAGCTACGTTTACATAATCATCCATAGAGGGAGCTTCTGTCAATTTCACTTTCGCATTGAAGCTTCTGCTCAATTCATTTTCTCCGTTTACAACTGTTAAAGTGATAAGTGAAGCTGCAAAGTCATTGGCAGGACCGGTCAGGTCGAAAGTAATGGTTCCGTCAGTTTTTCCATCTTCAAATTCAGAATTCTCAATAATATTAACTGCTTGAATTAAATCGTTGGAAGAACTCACTACAAAGGAGAAATCTGATTTATCACCGTTAAGAGCATAACTTGCCTGAACAGTTGCTGTACCGTTTACAAGATGTTTATCATTGATACTGCTAAGAATAATAGCCGGGCTTGGTCCAAACAACTGGAATTCATAAATTCTAATGGTACCATTATCGGAGTTTACAGGCATCAATTTCACATAGCGACCTTTTGTTCCCTCCGGAAAAACACCACTTTTTACATCGTTAGCCATGTCATTTGGGTTTTCGATTTCACCACTTGAGAAGGCATGTTCAACAGGCTCACCATTTTCATCCAGTAGATTATTTTCACCATCTACACTGTAACCCACATAAATATCGAATGATCCTAAGTTGTGAATGTCACCACCGCCTTCACGGGTGCGTGCGTCAAAAATTTTAAAGCTTTCAAAATCTGTTTCTGAACCAAAATCAAGAATAGCCCAATAAGGTTTATTCCAGGAATTGTCGCACCATTTGGCGGCAAGATCACCAGTAAGCATAAATTCAGCTTCCTCGTTTCCTGCAGCAGCTCCGGTGCGGCTGTGAATAGTTGCTTCAGTTGAAATTAACTGTGGATTCACTTTGTCGGCACCATTGATAAAAATTTCAGACAGACGCATATGGCTGGCACCACCACTCAGTTCAAATCTTACATATCTTGCAGATGTTCCTTCGGGAAAATCACCGGTTCTGTCGGCACTGCCGGTAAGACCGCTAATATCAGCAACCTCTTCTAAAGCGTCCAGCTGATTTCCTACGTATACTTTATAGTTTTGCAAGTGATAGTTTGTACCGGAGGAACTACCTCTACTGATTTCATAATTGCTCAGTTCATAGACATTATGCAAGTCAATGGTCAGAGACGCAGAAGTGCTGTTTGTTCTAACGTACCCGCTGGAACTTGTTGATTTGGTTCCATCCAAAAGCTTCTGGAAAGGGTAACTGGCGTTTACACCCTCTGCTTCAATCAGAGTTCCATACTTATTAGCCAGGTTTACATCCTGTCCAAAGGAGGTAAAGAAACTAAAAGCCACAAAGGCCAGCAAAAAATAAATAGTCTTTTTGTTCATGATAATTAATTTAGTTAATAAAAAGCTTTTAAGTTGATAACTTGACCCCGGATGTATAAAAACAGGCTTATTTATCAATAAAAACCAAATTAGAAGCAACCCGGAATTTAAGTCTCTATCAATAAAACAAGCTTGTAAGAAAAAACACTTAGTTCAAAATGTGATTTTTTGAAAATCTTTTATTTAACAAAAATCCTCTGAAACAACCGCTTCAGGGGATTTTTTATAAACCAATCTATTAACTAATCACCACAATTATTTTGGAAGTGGTATTTCCATTTTCTCTTATTTTGCAGATTAGTGCGCTACAGAGCTCTTCGTTTTTAGCAGTCAGGCAAGATTTTTAGAGTATTATGAAACTGTAAATAAAACTGTCTTCCTATCCAAACTTTTATTATATAACATTTGAGCTTGTAAAAACACTTAGTTCAAAGCGTAGAAAATAAAAAATCCCCTGCAAATTCAATTTACAGGGGATTTTAACTAAACCAATCTATCTATTAATTCACTACCAGTTTAGCAGTAGCTTTACCATCTTTTCCACTGGTTTGAACAATGTAAACACCGCGGTTTAATTGAGCGGTAGATACTTGTGTGAACGACTCGGTTACTTTTTGCTGGTAAGCAATTTTACCATCAATTGTAAAGATTGTGAGTTGATCATTGTTTCCGGTACGGATATTTACACTCTGTCCCTGGCTTACCGGGTTGGGGTAGATTTTTAACTCCTTCGAGTCAAAGATATTCTCTACACCGGTAGAAGTGCGTTTACCATAAACTTCAAATTCATACACTCTGGGCTGGAAGAGGCTCCAGTCATAAGGATTGAATTTCACATAGCGACCGGTTATTGTTTCAGTCATGTAATCATCTTTCACATTTTTGTTGGAAGCGTTTCTTCCGCGTACAGCCTGTACCCAGTCGGCTTCTCCCTGCTCATCAATTTCATTGGCTACAAAAATGTTGTAGTGGTTGATGTTGCTTTGAGAGGCGGGATCCATAGTGCGAACGTCGAAGGTTACAAAACGAGTGATGTCGTAGCTATCTTCCAGGTCAATAATGGCCCAGTAGTCAGCATCACCGTTTCCTGCCCATCTGTGCGCGATGTTGGTCGGCTCAGTAATTCCGTCAGTCAGGTAATTGGCGCTGGCCTCATCACCGTTGGTCAGGATCACTGTTTTGTTCAGACTGATCAGCTGTTCGGTATCAGAAACCTGAATCAGTTTTTTAGATTCGAGTGACTTGTCACCGCCGGCGTTGATGGCTGTAACGGTTACGTTATAAATACCTTCCTGGCTGAAAGTAAATTTAGCTGTACTTCCGGTAGAGGTGTCTTCCTGTGAAATTTTGGTTCCACCCTGAACTTCCCAAACAAATGATTCCGGGTTCTGAGTAGCGTCAACAGAGAAAGAAACTTCTTCGTTTACTTTGGCAACACGCTTGTCTGATTTCAGAGAAGTCAGGTTAGGTGTTGGTGTTCCTTCCATACCGTAAGCATCAAATTGCCAGATACGAATGGTGATCGCTTTGTCAGGATCATAAGGTACAAACTTGATATACTTCGCAAATGTTGGAGCGATGTAGTGATCTTTGGTGTTGTATGCGGCAGTAGCCGGAACATTTTGCATATCGAGCACCTCTTCCCAGTTTTGTTTATCCACGCTGGTGAAGATTTTGTAGTGCGTCAGGTTATCTGCAGCATTCTCTTTGTGACCGCAGTCATAGATAACAAAACGATAGAGTTCATAGATTTTATCTAATGTGATAATGGTCCAGTGCTCTTTTTCACCACCGGCACACCATTTCTGGCTGATACCGCCGGGTACCGTTGAGTTGTCAATGAGCCATCCGGGGTGCTCACCGCTGGCCACCATAAAGCTGCTCACGTCATAACCGTTGTTGGTGCCGCTAACGCTACCTCCGTTGTCTTTTCTACTTACGATTGTGAGTGACGCAGTTTGTACATTCACAATGTATTTTGCTGTGTAGTTGGTGGTACCTTCGCTGTTGCTTACTTTCAATTCAAC
>CAYPPC010000195.1:0-5976 GCA_964412435.1 uncultured Paludibacter sp. | reverse complement strand
CGGCAAAATAAATCAAAATATAGCGTGACAAGCGAATTAATTGTAGATGTACGACCATCTCAAATTTCAATCGCGCTGCTTGAAAATAAACGACTGGTAGAGCTCAACGAGGAGGGACGTGAAGAGAACTTCGCTGTTGGTAATATCTACGTCGGACGGGTAAAAAAGATTATGCCCGGACTCAATGCAGCCTTTGTAGATGTAGGATTCGAAAAAGACGCTTTTTTACACTATCTTGATTTAGGTAACAATTTCAACACCCTTAACAGCTATGTGAAGCAGGTGAAAAGCGACCGTAAAAAGGCACCGTCACTTAGCAAAATCAGAAGATTGCCCGAGATTGAGAAGAATGGTTCGATAACCGATATTCTTCAAAGCGGACAGGAGATCGCGGTTCAGATTTCAAAAGAACCCATCTCGACTAAAGGTCCACGTCTGACCGCAGAACTCTCAATCGCAGGCCGTTTTTTAGTATTAATCCCCTTTGCCGATAAAGTTTCCATTTCTCAAAAAATTAAATCGGAAGAGGAGAGAGTAAGACTGAAGCAGCTGATACAGAGTATCAAACCCAAAGGATTTGGCGTGATAGCGCGCACAGTTGCCGAAGACAAAAAAGTAGCCGAGCTCGATAATGAATTGAAAATTTTGGTGAAAAGATGGGAAGAGACCATCCCCAAAGTGCAAAAATCAAAAGGAGTGACGCTCGTTTCAGAAGAATTGGGTCGCACAGTTGGAATTATCAGAGACCTGTTCAATTCAAATTTCAAAAACATCTTTGTAAACGATAAGGCTGTTTACAATGAAGTTCGTGATTATGTTGAGTTGATTGCACCGGACAAGAAAGACATTGTCAAGTTTTACAAAGAGGACACTCCCATTTTCGACAAGTTTGGAATCACCAAACAGATTCAGTCGAGCATGGGTAAAACAGTGACTTTCCGAAGTGGTGCGTATCTGATAATTGAACACACGGAAGCCATGCACGTCATTGACGTGAACAGCGGAAACCGCTCAAAAGCCGGTAGCGGACAGGAGTCAAACGCCTTTGAGGTGAACCTGGCTGCAGCCGATGAAATTGCCCGACAGTTGCGTCTGCGGGATATGGGTGGTATTATTGTAGTCGATTTTATCGACATGCATGAAGGTGCACACCGTCAGAAGCTGTTTGAACGCATGCGTCACAATATGTCTGACGACCGGGCCAAGCATAATATCTTGCCTTTGAGTAAATTTGGTCTGATGCAAATGACACGACAGCGTGTACGCCCTGAAATTGACATTGACATTGAAGAGACTTGTCCGACCTGCTACGGTAAAGGAAGAACCAAACCTTCGGTTCTGTTTTCCGATCAGCTGGAAGGCAAAATTGATTACCTTGTCAATAAGTTGAAAGTCAGAGATTTCAAGCTGCATATTCACCCCTACGTAGATGCCTATATCTCCCGGGGATTGCCTTCTACAAAAATGAAGTGGAAGCTTAAATACAGCAAAGGGGCTAAAATTATTCCGTCGCAGAAATTAGGTTTCCTACAATACAAATTTTATGACAAAAAAGGTGAAGAAATTGACCTGCAAGAAGAGATAGAAAAAATATCGTCTAAATAACTGAACGAAAATAGCTGCCTGAAAGAGGCAGCTATTTTTGTTTTAAAAGGGACTTATGGATGGTGCATTTAAAGAAATAACAAATTGATATCATTGGATGCTAACGTCCCTTCAGGGCTTGTGTAATCTCCTTTTATCCTTACAGGGTGTTGCTCTGTGTTGAATTACGACGGGCTTTCAGCCCTGGATGTATCGATAAAAGAGCTTATTCAGACTTGTTTTTATTGACATATAGTACGTATATTTCTATCTTTAAATTCAAAAAAATCGATGTTATCTTAAATAAATCCGGATAACTTTATTATAGATAGGGAAGCAAAGAAATTCCTTTCACTGTTTTTGATGTGGCGGAGCAATTAAGCATATTTATTTTGTATATTTGCTTTTCTAAAAAATGAAATCCAGGAAATAGGGCAATTTTATGAATGATTTTTTTCAAAAATATAGATTATTTGATCAGACTCTGAAGGGAGTAGGGCAGATAATGTTGCAGGAAAACCGCTGGACCGGACTGTTTTTTCTGGCCGGACTTTTTGCAGGAAGTTGGCAGGTGGGTGTTGCTGCTTTAATTGCTTCGGCTACTGGTGCACTTACCGCACGGCTGTTGAAGTTTGATCCGGATGAAATTGATGCCGGACTCTATGGTTTTAGTCCGGCCCTCGTTGGGGTGGCTATGTTGTTTCTGTATCAGGGCACTGTCTGGGTCTGGTTGCTGGCGATTGTCGGCAGTGTTTTGGCTGTAATAATTCAACATCTTTTTTTTCGTATCAAGTTCCCGGCCTACACATTCCCCTTTATCTTAGTGGCCTGGATTTTCGTCTTTTTTATTCGTCTGGGAGGTGATTTTGTCCCTTCAGATCTGATACAAATCCCTTTCCGCTCCACCTCGCTGGATGCTTTCTTTGCAATTACCAACGGTTTTGGTGAGGTTATTTTTCAGGCTAAACCCATTTCCGGTTTTCTCTTTTTTCTGGGGGTGATGATCAACTCTCCGGTTACTGCACTTTATGCAGCACTTGCTTCCACCATGGGTGCATATTTGGCCATGGGGCAGGGGCAGGAACATGAGCAGATTATGATGGGGCTCTTTGGTTTTAATGCGGTGCTTACTGCCATTGTTTTTGCCGGTAAAACCTACCGCGACTTTATCTGGGTTTTTATCGGGGTCATAATTACTGTATTTCTTCATCTCGGTCTGGTAAACTCCGGCTGGCTGCTTCCGGTGGGTGGTGTATTTACATTCCCCTTTGTTGCCGGTACCTGGGTAACACTTCTGCTACAGCGAATTTTTCGAAGAAAAAAGTCTGTAGTTTGATTACGGAGACCAGGGCGATGCTTCCCAAAAGGCATAAAAAAACTTTTCCGAAGTAAATCACTCCGGAAAAGTTATATATTCAGCTCAAACATTAAAAGTTTTTACTGGTATTGAATGTAGCTCGGCTGTGGTCTCAGCTGCATCAGCTCTTCAGCAGTCAGCAGTCGGTGCGGAGCCTTTTTGATGTCGTTTTTGTAGAAAATTTTGAAGCCGGTAAACTGCACCGGTTCTTTGTGAATAAAGTGGCGGTGTGTGCCTTTTTTTAACTCAGGTGGTCCCCAGCCATCCATATGCATCACAATTTGCACTTCGGGGTGCAGTTTGATGTTTTGGTAATTGGTAACCATGCCTTGCGTGAAGCGGTGTACCACAAAAACTTTGGGCGGCAGATTGTGTTCCTGTACCAGCTTCGCTAAATAATCCGAGCAATAGTTTATTTCTGCCGCGTCAAATTTACCGATTCGTTTTCCGGGGCGTGAGCCATCTTTCATCGAAAACTCCGGGTCAATTCCCAGATGTACGTGCGGCATTTTCAGGTATTTCTCCAGTTTGGGCAACTCCTCCTGAATGGTGCTGAGCCCCACCTGAATATCAAGAAACACGATGGCATTCTCCACCATTTTAGCTATAGTAAGAACGGAATCGATCTGATGATCGGGCATGCGTGCACGGTATTTACCGTCGGCACCGGCATCTCCCTGAGCCACTACGGCGATATAGTGCAGCGCCGGTACCACCGGTGTTTCGGGGTCGGCAGCCTCCCAGGCTTTCACCTCATCTTTCAGCATGCTCCACATTTCGGCAGGCGCATACTCGCCGAGTGCACCCATTCTTTTGGAGTATAAATTGCCGTAATAAGCTACAATACGTTTATTGGGTAAAATGGCACCGTGAAGAGGCAGGGGCTGATTTTGCACCGGCCAGAGTCCGGTGGTATCACCATTAATAATCTGATGAACTTTGCTGAAATAGGCAGCAGAATCGACAAGCTGAGGAGTTTCTACAATTTCAACTTCTGCAGCCTCTTCACCTTCAGCAGAGGAAGTTTTCGGAGTAGCTTTGTTGCAGGAGAAGCTCAGCAGAGCCAAAGTAAATAAAATAATAAAACTGAATCTGATTTTCATTATGGCTTGTTATAAAAAATTTAATGAGCGCAAAGTTAGTCAATTAAAGTGATATTCTCTCTCCTCTTTTTATTTTCTATTTTAGTAAATAAAATTTAAAACTGTCAACTTGTTTAAAGCGAGTTTGTTTCTACTATGATATGGATAGCATGTCGGAAAATATTGAGAGTGTAAAGTTGCATTACAGCACTTATTTAGAGAATAAAGAGGAGCTCACAGCACTCTTTTTGGAGGCATTTACAACCGGTGAAGATGCGCAGTATATCCCTGAACAAGAGGCTGAAAAGCATCTTGATACCTTGTTTGAAGCGGGTAGCGGATGGATGCTGAAGAGTGGAGATGTGATAGCCGGATTGCTTGTTTCGGTCACTTTGGACCGGGATCCGGAGTTCCCGGCAGAGAGACATTCTGCAGTGTTGCCGCATCAAACACTTTATGTGGCGGAGCTGCTGGTGAACAGTGCTTTTCGGGGCAGGGGACTGGGCAGAAAATTGATGGAAAAACTGATTGAACAGGCGCATGAAGAGGATTTTGAAGAGATTGTAATTCGGGTGTGGGATAAAAACAGGGCTGCGGTAAAACTCTATCTCGGTCTGGGTTTTGAGCAGATAGATACCATTGTACAGTTGAAGCGAAAATCAGCAGAAAGCCATTTTGAAATGAAAAAATTATATTTAACAAAAAAATTATAAGGAATAAGTATGGAAGCAAAATTAAAAACGATCGATCTGCAACAGGGTGATCCGGAACAAAAACGTAAAGAGATTCGCGAATATTTTCTGAACACCTGGGAGGTGCACGAAAAACTATATACTCAGCTGAAAAGCGATGAGATATTCTACCATCGTGGTGATCCTTTGCGTCACGTAATCCTTTTCTATTTGGGTCATACCGCAGTGTTTTTTATCAATAAGCTGATACTGGCAAAAATTATTGACGAGCGGATTAATCCCGGATTTGAGTCGATTTTTGCCATTGGTGTGGATGAGATGAGCTGGGATGACTTAGACGGTAAGCATTATAACTGGGCACCGGTGCCTGAGGTTCGTGCCTATCGCGACAAAGCCAAAGAGGTGGTGTTGAAAGTGATTGACGAAACACCGCTCAATATGCCGATCGATTGGGAGAACCCATTCTGGATTGTGATGATGGGAATTGAGCATGAGCGCATTCACTTAGAAACTTCCTCGGTGCTTATTCGTCAGCTGCCCTTGGATGAGGTGGTTGCCGGTCGTTTTGGAGAAATTTGTACCGAAGACAACGAAGCACCCGAAAATAGTCTGGTGGATGTAAAAGGATCGTTGATGAAGTTAGGAAAACCTGAAAATCATCCTTTTTATGGCTGGGATAATGAATATGGTCGCCATGAGGAGCAGGTGGAGGATTTTAAGGCTGCCAAATATTTGATTTCCAATAAAGAATACCTCGGTTTTATGGAAGCCGGCGGTTATAAGACAGAGAAATACTGGACCGAAGAGGGCTGGAACTGGGTGACTTACAAACAAGCTGAGATGCCACTATTTTGGCGTAAAGAGGGCGACAAATACCGTCTGCGCTTAGTGGCCGAAGAGATCGATATGCCCTGGAGCTGGCCGGTGGAGGTAAACTATCTGGAGGCCAAAGCCTTTGCCAACTGGAAGTCGGAAGTTACCGGAAAGGCGCACCGTTTGCCGACCGAGGCAGAGTGGTATCGCCTTTTTGAAGTGGCCGGTCTGCAAGATGTGATGCATTGGGATGGTAAAGCGCCGGGTAATATTAACTTGGAGTATGTCTCTTCACCCGTTCCGGTGGATAAGTTTAAGCAGGGTGATTTCTATGATATTCTGGGTAATGTGTGGCAGTGGACCGAAACTCCGATTACCGGTTTTTCAGGTTTCAAAGTGCATCCGATGTACGATGACTTTTCCACACCGACCTTCGACACCAAGCACA
>CAYPPC010000194.1:0-6047 GCA_964412435.1 uncultured Paludibacter sp. | reverse complement strand
AAGCGCAGCAATCATATTATTAGCAGAAGTAATGGCGTGAAAGTCGCCCGTGAAGTGCAGGTTAATATTTTCCATCGGGAGCACCTGCGAGTAACCACCACCGGCAGCACCACCCTTCATTCCGAAGCAAGGGCCGAGAGAAGGTTCGCGCAGAGCAACCACGGCCTTTTTACCAATGTGATTCAGCCCTAAAGTGAGACCAACAGAAACAGTTGTTTTACCAATACCCGCCTTGGTTGGCGTAATAGCAGTAACTAAAATTAATTTACTTTTATCGGAAGCCTCCCCTTTCGGGATCTCTACTTTGGCCATGTGTTTTCCAAACATCATCAAATCATCTTCCTCAATACCGATACTATCGGCAATTTCTGTAATTTTCTTCAGTTCAATCTCCTGAGCAATTTCGATATCAGATTTCATAAGCTAGATAATAAATTTATAGTTATTAAAATAATAGATTTGTGTTTTTCTTTGTTTTGAATAAAATATACTATAAATGTGGTTTTGTTTTTTCGGACAAAAGAATTTTGTCATCATCACATTTTCATCACCTCAAGAAGCTCAATCAGTTATCCGTATAATTCCGGAAACCACAAAAGCTTATTAACTCTTTTTTTCAGCAAACAAAGATAATAAAAGTTCTGCTCGAAATTCTGATTTTATCTATATTTAAGTAAAAGCAGATCTTTCAAAAAGCAAAAAGCGAACAATCCGAAGCAAGAGTTCCCTCTCAACAAACAAATGCGACTCTATTCCGGCAAAAGATCAGTTGTTTAAAAAAGAACAGGATTCGCTATTGCTAACGAATCCTGTCTGTTTTGTCTGACAAAACTCAATATAATCATTGAGTGACTTATTCAGTAACTTCTTCTACAACTTCTTCTGCAGCTTCTACGAGCTCAGTTGAAACAGAGTCAACATCTTCTACAACGTCTTCAACTACTTCAACAACAGCGTCTGTTGCTTCTTCTACAGCGTTCTCTGTAGCAGGCTTGTTGCAAGCTACAAACATAGCAGCAACAGCAAATAATGCTAATACTTTTTTCATTTTGTTTTAATCCTTTAAAAATTTAACATGTTATATATTTTGTTCAAATCAAAATTCCGCTGCAAAGGTACCATTAATTTAGCAATGTACCATAAAACTTGCTTTGTTTTTTTAATTAAATTTTCGTTTTAGCAGTTAACTTCGTCTATTTTTCTAAAAAAATGGAAAAACGAACATTGAAATCGATATTTTCACAAAATAGATTTCGACTCATTGGAAGTTAGCGAATCAACACCTCAATCAAATAGCAACATAATTTCAGAAAACTTTACATTGCCGGGAAGCGTATCATCAGGCTAATTTTCCACAGAACCCTGCCTGCATTAAAACTTTACCTCCAATTTCTGTCTCATTTTAGCAAAATCGCTCTTTCACCGTATTAACATATTTTTCAGTAAAGCCGAAAATTGTTGCAAAGGTAAGAATAAATTCACACCCCTGCAAACAAATATGCATTTTCAGACTAAACAAACCTAAGATTTAACACTTAATCTTGCATTTTCGGCATTTATTCGCTTAAACTCCGGTATTATAGAGATAGCGCTTGATACTCTTCTTGGGAGTTTTCTCAAACTCATTAGGATAGAGCTTTATACGGGATACTCCTTCATAAGTTGCTACCATCTCATTCAGGTGCCTGCGGTTTTCCTCCATGATCTCTTCCAGCTTATCGTGGGTGATACCATCTTTATCCATAATTTCATAATCCGGATAAACCAGGGCTACCAGTCTGCCATTGCTTTCAACAACGAGACTTTCAAAGACATAAGGCATATTATTGAGTTTCGCCTCAATCTCTTCCGGATAAATATTCTGTCCGCTCGGTCCAAGCAACATGGTTTTGTTACGGCCGCGTATAAATATGGTGCCATCTTCATCAACAGTTCCCAGGTCCCCGGTGTGTAACCAGCCATCTTCGCTCAACACCTCCCGGGTAGCTGCTTCATTTTTATAGTAACCAATCATCACATTCTCTCCACGAACAAGAATTTCACCGGTACCAGTATCAGGATTAGGATTATCAATTTTCACCTCCATAATCCCCTCCAGGATTTTCCCGGACGATTTCACCTTAAACTCATCTTTATCCGCATAGCTAATCAGCGGTGCACACTCAGTCATTCCGTATCCTACCGTGAAAGGGAATTTAATTTTATGGAAAAACTCCTCTACTTCGGCGTTCAGCGGAGCTCCACCCACAACAATTTGTGAAAAATTACCGCCAAATGCATCAACCAGTTTTTTACGAATCTGGGCCAGAATGGTCTGATCCAGGAAAGGAACCTTCAGCACCCAGCGCAGCGCAGCTTTTCCGAGCAGCGGCTGAATCATTCGCTTGTAGATTTTTTCAATAATTAAAGGCACACAGAAGATCACATTTGGTTTCACCTCAGCAAAAGCACCCAGAAGCACTTTGGGTGTAGGAGTTTGTCCGATAAAGTTGACATGAGCACCCAGCACTGTAGCCGTCAGGAAGTCAAAAGCACAACCATAAGCATGTGCCAGCGGCAAAAATGCTACAATATTATAGCCCGGTGCCAACAATCCGGTTTTAATTCCGAAAGTAATATTTCCGGCATAGTTGTTACCGGTGAGCATCACCCCTTTACTGAAACCTGTGGTTCCTGAAGTGTAACTGATACACACCAGCTCCGAATTAGGTTTATCATCATAACGAACCACGTCAGGATAGAAACCTTCAGGATATTTTTCAGCAAACAGCTTATCGATAGCATCAGTTCCAAAAATAGCCGGATCGATCGGATCAAAAACAGGTTTTTCTGCCTTCGCATCCAGATCAACATCTTTTATGACCGCACCATCATCATCGAGCGGCAAACAGCGCGGCTTCTGAATAACATGCAAGAGGCTAAAATCATTCAGCGAGAAGATAGTACGCACACAGTTAAGTGCATCCTCATCGAGCGTTTTCCAAATATTGTCTGTTACAAAAAGAATTTTTGATTCAGAGTGGTTGATGATATGGTGCACGTCATTGGGCTTAAAATCCTGCAAAATGGGAATAATCACAGCCCCGTAAGTCACAGTAGCCAGGTAAGTAATTGCCCAATTGGCACTGTTACGCCCAATCAGAGCTACTTTATCATCTTTTTCAATACCGGCCTGCTCAAACAACAGGTGAAGACGTGCAACCTGCTCAGCAACCTGCCCGTAAGTTAAAGTGTTATTCTCACCATAATCGGTATAAGCGTTTAGATCCCAGTTGGTTCTGAAACTGTCTTCGAAGAAGCGAATAAAATTTTCTTTAATCATATTCTATTGATTTTCGGAATAATATTTCCGCAAAATTACAAAAATTGCACGAAATTCAAAATTTTGTGCAAGTTTTATTTCCTATAATCCTAATTTTCATATATCTTCCGGGGAAAAACGCAGAACTTTAACTATCTTTGCAGATTGTTACTGAAAATCAGGAACAATGATTTGATTTTTTAATTTTACGGAGAAGACCGTGAAATAACTTCTGAAAAATATCTCTTAGAATATGAATATTTCGTACAATTGGTTGAAAGAATACATCAACACCGATGAAACTCCTGTTGAATTGGGAAAAACACTCACTTCCATCGGACTTGAAGTGGGTACTATAGAAGAAATTGAAACTGTAAAAGGCGGGCTGGAAGGGCTGGTAATCGGCGAAGTGCTTAGCTGCGAAAAACATGAAAACTCAGATCATCTGAGCATTACCACTGTGGATGTGGGCAGCGGCGAACCGCTTCAGATTGTTTGCGGGGCACCCAATGTGGCTGCCGGCCAAAAGGTGGTGGTAGCTACTGTCGGGACAACACTTTACTCCGGAGAAGACAGCTTCAAGATTAAACGCTCCAAAATTCGCGGCGTTGAATCCTTCGGAATGATTTGTGCTGAGGATGAAATCGGCCTTGGAACCAGCCACGAGGGAATTATGGTACTACCGGAAGAGAGCCGTGTAGGCACACCTGCCAGAGAATTTTTCAATATAAAATCTGATATTCAGATTGAGATTGATATTACACCCAACCGGGCTGATGCCACCTCGCATGTAGGTGTAGCGCGCGACCTGGCAGCCTATTATGCTCTTCATAATAAAGACATCGCACTCCAAATGCCGTCTGTGGAGGCGTTTAAGGTTGACTCCAACGATCTGCATATTCCTGTAATCATTGAAAACGAAGAGGCGTGTCCCCGCTATTCGGCACTCACCATTTCAGGAGTGACAGTTACCGAATCACCGCAGTGGCTCAAAGATCACCTGCTCAGCATCGGCTCACGCCCTATTAATAATATTGTAGATATTACCAACTTTGTACTTCACGAACTGGGTCATCCGCTGCACGCATTTGATGCAGATGTGATCACATCAGGTGAAGTAAGGGTAAAAAACCTGCCGGAAGGCACTCCTTTTGTTACCCTCGATGAGGTTGAACGTAAATTGAATGCTGCCGATCTAATGATTTGCAACGGTGACGAACCGATGTGTATCGGAGGTGTGTTTGGAGGAGCTGAATCGGGCGTAAACGAGAAAACAAAAAATGTTTTCCTGGAGAGTGCCTATTTCAACCCAGTAAGTATTCGTAAATCGGCACGCCGCCACGGACTCAACACTGACGCTTCATTCCGCTTTGAGCGGGGAGCAGATCCTGAAATTACAGTATATGCGCTGAAACGTGCAGCTCTTTTAATTCAGGAAATTGCAGGTGGAAGCATCACCAGTGAAATAGTGGATGTTTACCCTCAAAAAATAAAACCTTTTGAGGTGACACTGAATAAAGAGAAAATCTCCCGCCTGATTGGCAAAGAGATCGGTCAGGATACGGTGAAGAAGATTCTTTCCGGACTGGAAATTGAGATTATCAAAGAGAGTGACGAAGCGTATGAGCTGCTTGTACCTGCCTACCGCGTGGATGTGCAGCGTGACGTGGATGTGATTGAAGATATTTTGCGTATTTACGGTTACAACAATGTTGAAATTGGCGACAACCTGATTTCAACGCTGAGTTTTGGGCAAAAGCCGGACAGCCACAAGCTGCAAAAGCTGGTTTCAGAACAATTAACAGCGCAGGGTTTTAATGAAGTATTGAACAACTCACTCACAAAAAAATCCTATTACGAAGCTCTGGAAAGTTATCCTGAAGTACACAGTGTGAAAATTATGAATCCGCTGAGTAACGACCTGGGAGTTATGCGCCAGACCTTGCTTTTCGGTGGCATGGAAAACATCGCGCGCAACATTAACCACCAGCACAGTGAGCTGCGCTTCTATGAGTTTGGAAATGTTTACCGCTTTACCGAAGAGAAAAGAGAAGCAGGTGTGAATCTCTCTCCTTTTGAAGAGGAGTACCACCTGGGGCTTTGGGTTACAGGCAACAAATTCTCCGGCTCCTGGTCGGATGGCACCCAAAAATCGACGGTGTATGAGCTGAAAGCTTATTTGCAAAACATTTTGGTTCGCTTAGGCTTTGATCTTCGGAAAATGAAACTGGAGGAGTTCCAAAGTGATATTTATGCCGAAGCTATGAGTTTGAGTCTGGGTAAATTGATTATTGCCACTTTCGGAATCGTGAGTCCAAAGGTGAGAAAGCTAACTGACGTTGAAGCTGAGGTTTATTATGCTGACATTTACTGGGACAATTTACTGGCCCGCATCAACCGTAAATCCGTTGAATATAAGGAGCTGCCCAAATTCCCGGAAGTATACCGCGATCTGGCTTTCCTGCTTGACAAGCATATTGAGTTTGCCGAAATTGAGAAAATTGCATTTGAAAGTGAGCGAAAACTGCTGAAGGAGGTGACTCTCTTTGACGTTTATGAGGGTAAAAACCTGGAGGCAGGCAAGAAATCATACGCCATCAATTTTGTCTTACAGGACGAGAACAAAACGCTGACCGACAAAGTGATTGACGGTATTATGCAAAAAATTCAGAAAAACATAGAAACTAAGCTGAACGCCAAACTAAGAAGTTAGTCAGACCGGCTATATATCTTGAAACGCGGATTC
>CAYPPC010000193.1:0-6076 GCA_964412435.1 uncultured Paludibacter sp. | reverse complement strand
TAGGAAAGAAAGCTACCAAAGCATTACGCAAAGAGGGGCTCGTTCCTTGCGTGTTCTACGGCAATGACGAGAACATTCATTTCACTGTAACTAGCAGTGATGTACACCACCTGATTTACACACCGGAAATGTACATTGTAGAGTTGACCATCGGAGATAAAACTGTAAAAAGTATTGTTAAAGAGATGCAATTCCACCCCGTAAGTGACGAAGTAATGCATATGGACTTCCTGGTTGTGACCGAAGACAAACCGGTGGCTATGGAAATTCCTGTGATCCTGAAAGGACTTGCCAAAGGTGTGCGTGCCGGTGGTAAACTTACTCTGGAGATGCGTAAAATGCGCGTGAAAGGTCTTTATACCGACTTCCCTGAAAACATTGTACTTGACGTAACTAAACTGGAGCTGGGTAAAAGCATCCAGGTAGGTGATGTTAAGCTCGAGAAACTGGAAGCTCTGAATGCTAAGAATGCTGTTGTTTGTCAGGTGAAACTGACACGTGCTGCACGTGGTGCTGCCGCTGCTGCTGCCGGAGAAGATGGTGAGGAAGGCGAAGAGGGCGAAGAAGGAGCTGAAGAAGCTGCAGAAGAAGCCGCAGAATAATTTATTCGAAATTAAGGTCAGGCATCAGCCCATCTGCATTCAGCAGGCAGGCTGGTGCCTTTCTTTTTCCCGGAAGGGAGAGAATTACTAAAACAATGATAAAAAAGTTCTTGAAGAAGATACTCAATTGCAATAATGACTCTTTGTCAGAAGAGCAGGGTGGGGTGTCGAAACATCGAGAGAACAGTGAGGATATTGAGATGAAATACCTGATTGTCGGACTTGGTAATATCGGTCCGGAGTATCACAACACACGGCATAATATCGGTTTTACTATTTTAGATGCATTCGCTGAGGCAGCCGGAGTGAACTTTGAAGATAAACGCTATGGTTTTGTAACGGAGGTGAAAGTAAAAGGGCGCACGCTTATTTTGCTGAAGCCATCCACATTTATGAATCTGAGCGGCAACGCTGTGCGCTACTGGATGCAGAAAGAGAAAATTCCTGTTGAACGAATGTTGGTGCTGGTGGATGACTTTGCGCTTCAGTTTGGGACTTTACGGCTTAAGCCGAAAGGTTCCGATGCAGGACACAATGGGCTGAAGCATATTCAGGATATTCTGGGGCACAGTAACTATAATCGACTGCGTTTTGGAATCGGAAATGATTTTCCAAGAGGCGCTCAGGTGCATTATGTGCTGAGTCGCTGGAACGATGATGAAGAAGAGGCGCTGCTGGAGAGGGCAAAAATGGCCATTGAGATGATCAAAACATTTGCTTTGATGGGGGCACAGTTTACGATGAATGCTTACAACAACAAACCGGCAAGACCGAAAAAGAGCAAAGCCCAGCCACCGGCGAAACCGGAACAGAAAACTGAAGAGGAGGAGAAATAATGGAGGTGCGTATTGATAAATGGTTGTGGACGGTACGAATTTTCAAAACACGCAGTATAGCAAGCGAAGCGTGTAAAAAAGGGAAAATACTAATAGATGGTGCGCAGGTGAAACCGTCCCGAATCGTAAAAACAGGTGATGTGGTTCAGGTGCGCAGAAACCCGGTAGTGTTTTCATACAAGGTGCTGGGGATGCCCAAAAGCAGGGTGGGCGCTAAACTGGTTGTAGAATATTTGGAAAATGTAACCACTCCGGACCAGCTGGAATTGATAGAGTTGGGGCGCATTGCTGCGCAGAATGCACGTGCACGGGGTACCGGACGACCCACCAAAAAAGAGCGTCGCGATATGGAAGATTTTTTCGATGCTGAGAATTTCTTCTTTGATGAAGATGATTTTGATTTTTAAGCTTTGCAGAATTTAGATAGTCATTATTGGCATTGTTATTCTGCTTCGCACTATTTCTTAAGCAAACTAAATACTTTCAACAGCATATGTTTATAGCAAGTAAATTAAGAGAGGAAAATATTGTAGAGTATCTGCTTTATATGTGGCAGATTGAGGATCTGATCCGGGCATTCGGTCTGGAAATCGATTCAATCAATAAAAATATTGTGGAGCCCTATGACCTTGAAGAAGAAGATAAAAAGCAGTTGTATGAGTGGTATGAAAGTTTAATAGACATGATGCGCAGTGAAAATCTGCATCAAAAAGGGCATTTGCAACTTAATAAAAATATCATTATCGAACTGAACGGTTTTCATGCAGATCTGATGAAGTCGGGTGAGGAACCGGACTACAACAGTCGCTATTATGCCTTGCTGCCCTCTGTGGCTTTGCTGCGACAGAAACAAAGTGATACTCAAATCAGTGATATTGAAATTGCCCTCAATTTTTTATATGGTGTTATGCTGCTAAAAATGAAAAAAGCCGAAATCTCAGTCGATACGGAGAGTACCCTTACTGAAGTTTCAGCCTTTTTGGCCCGGCTCAATCACCATTATCAGCGCTACCAAAAAGGAGAGCTGCGGTTTGAAAAATAAACGAAGCTTTTAGCCGGAATTTATTCTTTATGAAGTAGTTCCATTTTAACCCTGCCCACTTTCATCCGCGCCTCGATCAGCATGGGGAGGCGATCCTCATCGGTTGAAATCCAGATAGTGGCCGGATAATCATGATTAAACATTTTGCCTTTGGCCACTTGTGGTTTATAAGCGTGGCACTGAACCTCCTTGTTATTCACTCGGATAGTTTCAACTCCGTTATAAACCACTTTAGAGTTAATCACCTTGTCAGAGGTGAAAAACGGAATTTCAAACGAGTCGCCCTGCTGTAATTTATCAACATCTATCGAGCGCACATAGTAGATCATAGATACAAAATCATGTGTGTTGTTGGGAATCTTAATCTGCTTTCCCTTGTAAGTAGCCTCCCGGATATTCTGGTTAAAATAGACCGTATCAGCACTGCGGTATTTATTCTCCACAACCGACTGCCGATACATATAAGGAGCCAGAGTGGAAGTGTTCATAAATGTTTCATAGAGATTTTCAATACGATAAATTCTCTCGATAAATCCGGTTGTCCCGCCTTTGAGCGTTGCGTGGTAGGCATTGTTGTCGGAAACTTTGCTTGTTGACGGGCTTACGCTCAAACTCGCCTCACCGCCCTTAACACTACCGGTCAGCATGGAGCTGAAAGCAATTTTATAACTTAGTTTCTCCCCTTTTTTTATTTCCCAGCCGGCAGCCAATCCGCTTTGAATGCTTATTGCCATTATAATAAGAGTTGTAAATAATATCTTTTTTCTTTGCTTCATTTCTTTCCTTTATAATTGTTCACTCCGATTTAATTCAAAAACTGTTCCAAAGTCCCGAAAAGCTGTTTCTGTATGCCCAGAGACCTCTCTACTAAAATACTTCTCAGATCAAACACTGTTTTAACAAGATTGCACGTTATTTGTACTACTGATAAACGTATGTGAAATTAAAACAGACCACGATATGAGAACAAAGTTAATCATTCTGATAATACCTGCCATCCTGTTTGCTCTCTTTTTGAGTAAAAGCCTGGCACAAACCAAGAAAAACGAGAGTATGGAAAACCGATGGAAAAAAGTAGAAGAGTATAAACGTAAAAGTTTGCCGGAATCGGCCTTAAAAGAGGTGGAGCTTATTCTTATGCAGGCGCAAAAAGAGAAAGATCCGGCTGAAATTATCAAAGCATTGGTGCATAAAATGCGTTTCACGCTCGATAAAAATCCGGATGAAGCAAAAAATCTGATTCGTGAATTTGAGGAGCTTGCGGTGGCAACGGAAGATAAAGCTGCGCAGGCGGTGATGTACTCCATGACCGCAGAGCTGTATAAACTCTTTTATCAGGAAAATGAGTACCGGATTCGTCAGCGGCGCGAACTGCAGGGTGTTGTGCCGGAGGATATGAACGAGTGGACAAAAAATCTTTTTGTTGACCAAATTTGTCGTCTGGGTACGCTATCACTACAAAATGCAGATGTGCTGAAAAATAGTTCAGTAGATCAGTTTGAGGCTATTTTAGTGGCAGGAAAGGATAGTCATGAACTGCAACCCACGCTTTTTCACTTGTTGAGCTATCGTTTTGCAGTGATGCTGAACGAGTTTAGCAACAATGAAGTGGCGGAGTCCGAAGATTTCTCAGTTTCAGAAACAGAAAGATTAATCTCTGAAATTTATGATAATCTGATTGCCTTTAACCGGGAGATTAAAAATCCGGCCGGCCTGGTTTACGCACAATTGAAAGCTTTGGAGTTTAAGCATAATCGTACCGGATCAGAGTTCATTGACGCATTGGATGCTTTGGAGAAAGAGCATAAAGGTGAGGAAGCGCAGGTGGAAATATTGGCAGAAAAAGCGAATTATCACCTGCATAAGAACTATTTCACTGACGAAGCAGCGATGAAAGCGGGAAGACGTATGGCTTATGATATTGCAGCTTACGGATTAAAAAACTACCCCAATTATAAGCGCATTGCGATGCTCGAAAATGTAAAGATGCAGATAGAGCAGAAAGAGTTTTCGGTAGAACATAAAGGTGTGGTTAAACCCAGGAGTAAGTTGGTTCTGGAGTTGAGATCAACGAATATGGATGCGCTTCAACTGGATGTGTGGCGCGTAAATGCCACGGCTGAGGACTATTTTAATCATTTGTCTAACCAAAGAGACAAAAAATCGCTTTATCCCAACCGAAAGGCTGTAGATCGGCGCACAATTCAGATTGATAAAGATCCCGATTTTGGCTCCGTTGAAACGGAAATTGAGTTGATTGCCGGTGATTACGGAATTTATGAATATCGCCTTGGAGAGAAAAATGTGAGTGACAGCGAGCAGGTAAGAGGTTATTTTGTGGTGACTGATTTGGCTTATATTCAGCGTTCAGAAGAGGCCAATTTCTATGATTTATTTGTGCTGGATCGGGTTGAGGGTAGTCCACTTAAAGGCGTAAAGATAAAATATTACCGTAACGAGTGGAGCGGTAAAAAATACACACTAAAATCTTTAGGTGAGAACCGAAGTGATGAAAAAGGCTTTGCTTCGCAAAAAATAGAGCGATCCGGTAGTGTGGTGCTGTTTTTTGAGAAAGATGATGACCGTTGGTACTCATCCAATACTAATATGTACCATCGCTACAGCAATACAAACACAAAAATAGATGAAAACCGGGAGCGAGCGGCGTTGTTTACCGATCGTTCGCTTTATCGTCCGGGGCAAGCGCTCTATTTCAAAGGAATAGTTTATAAAGATATCCTTCAAAAAGTGGTTGCCGGAAAATCTGTACGGGTGGAGTTATTCAATGTGAATAATGAGAAAGTTGGCGAGAAAGATGTAAAGACCAATGAGTTTGGTTCGTTTGAAGGTGAGTTTATTTTACCGGAAGGTGGAGTAAATGGAGCTTACACCTTACGTGGAGGCGGTGCATCGAATGTGGTGTGGGTGGAAGAGTACAAGCGACCGATGTTTGAAGTGAAACTGAATAAACCGAAAGAAGAGATTCGCTTTGGTGAAACTTTAACTGTAAAAGGTGAAGCAAAAGCGTATTCAGGTTATGCGCTACCGGATACAGAGGTGAAGTATCGCGTGGTTCGTCGTCCGCATCACTACTGGTGGTGGGGTAGCGCTCCCGAGCGAATTGTAGCAGATGGCACCGTAAAATCAGATGAGAATGGGCAGTTCGAAATTAGTTTTACCCCGGAAAAAAGTAAAAGTGAGAACATATCATTGGCGCGCAATAATCAGCAGTTTTATACTTATTCTATTATCGCTGATGTGACGGATGGTGCCGGAGAGACACAGTCGGGCGAAGTGCGTGTATCGGTAGGTGACCGCTCGCTCTTTATTTTGGCCGAAGTACCCGGGAAAATTGAGAATAAAAAGAGTGCAATTAATGTTTTGGTGAGTGCTGAAACCTTGAATGGCGAGAAAGTGAAGACGGAAATCAGCTACCGCTTAATTGAGATGAAACCGGGTGATGCTTATTATGAGGAGGCATCATTTGGCGAAAAATCTATCGAATTGCGAACGGTGAGCAAAGGTAAAATACAATCCGGTGAAAAGCTTCCACTGAATTTATCGAAAGAGAAATCAGGATATTACAAATTTGTATT
>CAYPPC010000192.1:0-6106 GCA_964412435.1 uncultured Paludibacter sp. | reverse complement strand
GCAAATGTGCTTGACTACGAAGCGATGGCTATTTCCCATTAATACTTTCCATAATCTCCTCGAAACTTTCTATTCCTGATTTTAAATTTTCAATAATGTCGTTTGCCAAAATATCCGGGTCAGGTAAATTGTCGAGGTCGGTTAAACTTTTGTCTTTTATCCAAGTAATGTCAAGACTTGTTTTATCACGTTCTATAATTTCTTCATATGTGAATTTTCTCCAACGTCCCTCAGAGTTGGATTCTTCATTGTAAGTTTCTTTTCTTTTACTGATGTTATTAGGACTGTAACAATCAATAAAATCTTTCAAGTCTTCAAAACGCAGTGGATTTTTCTTCAACGTGAAATGGATGTTGGTTCTGAAATCATAAAACCAGATTTCCTTTGTCTGTGCGTTTTTTGATGCTGGTTTATTGTCGAAGAATAATACATTTGCTTTAACTCCCTGTTTGTAGAAAATCCCTGTCGGTAAGCGTAAAATGGTATGCAGATTTGTTGTTTCCAACAATTTTTTTCTGATGGTTTCTCCAGCGCCACCTTCAAATAAAACATTGTCTGGCAGAACTACTGCTGCCCGACCGTCTGATTTGAGTAAAGTCCGAATATGCTGAACAAAGTTTAATTGTTTGTTGCTGGTCGTTACCCAAAAATCCTGACGGTTGTACGTTAAGTCTTCACTGTCTTGTTCCCCTTCATCGTTGGTAAAAGTCATGCTGCTTTTTTTGCCAAAAGGTGGATTGGCCAAAACATAATCGGCACGCAAGCCGGTGTCAGAAACTAGTGCATCTGCAGAAGAAATAAAACTTTCACTCTCAAAATCACCAATGTTGTGCAGAAACAAATTCATCAATGCCATTCTCCGGGTATTGGCAACAATTTCATTGCCGTGGAAAGTTTTCATTTTTAAAAACTCTTTCTGTTCACGGTCTAATGAATAGTTGGCAGGATTGGCAATAAAATCATAAGCTGCCAAAAAGAAACCACCCGTGCCACAAGCTGGGTCAGCAATTACTTTCATTGGTTCAGGTCTGACACATTCTACCATGGCACGAATTAAAGCACGGGGAGTGAAATATTGTCCTGCACCACTTTTTGTATCTTCTGCGTTTTTTTCTAAAAGTCCTTCGTAGATTTTCCCTTTAACATCAGCACCCATGGTACTCCACTGCTCCTTATCAATCATATCGATGAGTTTGTAGAGTTTTGCCGGGTCTTGTATTTTATTTTGACTTTTAGTAAAGATTTGTCCTAAAACACCTTTTGCCTGAGCTAACTCACGCAACAAAGTAGTGTAATGATTTTCTAAGTCTGCACCTCTTTTAGCTGCCAGACTTTCCCAATTGTATTCCACTGGAATAGGAAGTTTGCGATTGTATGGTGGTTTGCTGAATTCATCTGCCATCTTTAAGAACAGCAAATAAGTGAGTTGTTCCAAATAGTCTCCATAACTCACACCATCATCTTTTAGGATAGTACAGAAACTCCATACCTTGCTGATTATGCTTGATGTATTATTGCTTTCGTTGCTCATTTTAATTTTGCTTTCATTTTCTTAGTTAAATAATAACCACCAGTATGTGCTGCTTCACCTCTAAATTCAATTAGACCACCATCTTTCAGTTGTTTAATATATCTTTCCATACTACTATCAGGTAATCCGGTAGCTTCTTTATAATCAGGAACTCTGTTACCTTCATTAGCTGCAATAGCGTTTAATAGAATAGCTAGTTTTTCTTTAACTCCTTTAGTTACTCCCTCAATAGCTCCCTCAATAGCTCCCTCAATAGCTCCCTCATTTGCTCCTTCAATAGTTCCTTTAACTGCTACTTTAGTAGCACCTTCAATTGCACCACCAATTTTAACATCACCAAAGAAGGTTAACTTAACAGTGTATTCTCCAATATCCCAAACAGGTGATTTAAGACCTGCTTGTTTACAAGCATCAACAATCTTTAATGTTCCTCTACCTATCTTTTCAATATAACCTCTTAGAAAAACAATATGTGCTATATCTGGATTATATGGCATTGATAAGTGGTTCTTCTTTAATTCGCTTTGTTTAAAAGGAGATTTACCGCTATTTGTAATTTCAAGTTTATCGGGATAAATAATAATAGATAAAGCACTCGAAACTAACGCATATTCTCTATGTACTAAAGCATTCATAACTCCTTCGCGCAAAGCAGCTATCGGGAAAACATAATCATCTTTACGTTCCCAATTATTGCTTTCAAATTTTCTACTAAAGGATAAATGTTTCTCAAAGAAACTTTGAATAGCTTCAATGTTTTTAAACAAATTACCTTCCAAAAATTGGTCATCCTTAAAAACATCACCTGTTTTGCCGTGGTCAAGAAATGCAACCCTAACTCTTGATTGAGGTACAAACCTTGCCGGATTTTTAGCAAATAACAGAACTGCTGCATTGGTAAAATTACCATTTTGATAAAGCCCGTAATGAGTTAAAAACTCTATTGGTTCAGTTTTTTCGGAATCAAGTTTTAGGTTAAATCTTGCTGCAGTAATGGTCTTGTTAATTTCTTCTATATCAAGGTCATTTAGCTCAACACCCAAACATGCCTGACGTTCCCAATGAATTTCGGTTTGTTGCCTTCTATGAATAAGTGCGGAAATTTCTTTTGATGAAGCCTGAACTGTTTTATCATTTCTACGATAGAAAATACTTCCGTTAAAAATGTAAGGTTGTTTTGAACCTTCCCAAACCTTGACTAATAACAACTTTTTATCTCCGTAATTTTCAACTGAAACCATAACCGGTGTTTCAGGAACCAGTTCTTTTGTCAAATATTGCTCTAATTCATTTGCGATTTTTTCAGCATCCTTAACTCCTTTGACTTCTTTATTATCGGCGATGCCAATTAATAGCTGACCGCCCTTGTTATTTAAAAACCCACAAACGGTTTTTCCAATGGCATCTTTACGAACAACTTCTTTAAACTCAAGCTGTCCGCTTTCGTCCTGTTTTAGCAGGTCTTTTATGAGTTGTTCTGTTTTCATTGTGCCGGATTATTAATGTTAGCTAGTTCACTCTCCACTCGCTTAATATCTCGGAATAAAGTTTCAACATGTCTTAAAGCTTCATCGGGTCTGAAAAATTCCTGAACCCAGTGATATTTTCTTTCTTCGTATGCTAAATTAATTTGAACCGCATCGTTATACATATCAATTACTTTAACACTATCCATTACCGAAGTAGATTGAATATCAAAGTTATTCCGTTGAGTTTTTGCTGCATCTTCATACATGTATTGAGCAAGCAGTTTTCTGGAAAACGTTACAAAACTGTGGGCTAAAAATCTACGTGGTTTATCTATTGCAATAGCCCTTTTAAATTCTTGATGGGTAATACCGGTGCTGTACATTGGATTAATAATACCAAAGAAAATATCGCATTCAGCTACTGCGGCTATGCAAGCATCTGTATTATTCATTCCTAATGGCGGATGAAGAGTGCCATATTCAGAATTGATGACATGGTATCCGTATGTATTCAAAATACCACAAATCTGCAGCAACAAATCGCGGTTTTGATAAACGGTTGAAGCAACCATTATATTTATTTTCTTCTTTTTAGCCATTCGCTATCTTTTGTTTTTTTGTTTTGATTTTCTTCACCGGTTTATTCTTTTCCCTTTCTGCTTTTATACGTTCCAATAACTTGCTGGCAGGTTCATCGTTTGGGTTTTGTTCTGCCAGTTTGCCTTCAAACGCTTTTTTAAGGATGCTTTGGCGCAGGGCTTCGGCTTGCTGTAAGCTGGTGCTGATGCTTTCTTCTATCTTGTCACAAACGGATAGACGGCTTTCGATTTCGGAGACGATTAGTTGTTGTTCAGCAGGTTTACAAACATTTACAGGATAATCTGCTATTTCTTCAAATGAAATTCTTGGTCTGTCACCAGAAGTTTTATGATTGGCAAAACGTACAAAGTCTCTGTGGTGTAAAATATATTTTAGTAAATCAGGATTAAAATCATTTAAGCAGTTGAGTATAATAAACTCACCAGAACAAGTTCCGTCAATTTCTGCTTTATAAACTTTATTCAAGTATGGTCGCATTCTGCCATATAAGACTTGATTTCTCTTGAACACATTACCAGCACTTTTAAAATCTTTGAATTCATAAAACTTGAATGGTTTTAATGTGTTTGGCTCGATACAATCCATTCCGATAAATTTTGCTTCTGGCATTTCGCTTGGCAAAGCTTTTTGAGAATTTCTATTAGCTATATTACCAAGTGTCATTCTTTTCCACCCCTCCGGCAATTCCCCATCTTTTACATCCTTATTGGTGAGTTTTCCCTCAAACGCCCATTTCAACACCGCCTGCCGGTAGACTTTAAGTTGCTGCTGTGCCGTTTTTAGGCTTTCTATGCCTTTATCCAAACTGCTAAATAACTCTTCGACTTTGGCTACAATGCGGTGCTGCTCTGGAAAGGGGGCAATTGGAAAATCATAATTTGAAAAACTTGCTCCTGATAAATTAGGTTGGGCTGTTCCATTATCAAAATGTTTTATGAGTTTGATTCCAAAGGGACTTTGAAGAAAATAAAGTAAGTATTTCTTACTTATTTGTTCACTTGGACGAAGGATAACCAGAGAAGAAGCAATTGCAGCTTTTTCATCCATATCAAATGCGGCACATTTCCCTAATGTACCACGCAAACAGTAAATAATATCTCCTTTTTTAAGTTTGCCATTATTAAGGGCATTGTATTTCTCTTCTGAAATAAAATTTAAACTTGTTTTATCAATTTTTCCTTCATCAAGATTACCTGCTGACAAAAAAGGAACACCAGATGAAATATAGTGTTGGCGAGAAGGATAATTTTTACCCCTGTCTCCATTTATGACAAAACCAATTTCTTTAGATTTTGCCCATAGCCATGTTTTTGGCAGTTCTACATTTATAAATATTTCACTCATTATGCTGCCAGTGCTTCGTTTAGTTCGTTAATAATGGTTTCCATTTCATCGCCAAAAAGCTGCCACATTTTGCCGCGTCCGCCTTTAGCATCAAAAGGAGTGTAATCCAAATCATCGGTTTCAATATGCACCGAGGTGGCAATTTGGTCTTTCAACATATAGAGCCAGTCCATTTGTTCTATGGTAAACTTAATTCCGGCACCCTGTTGTTTTTTCCAAACCCAATCGGCAAAGTTTTTATCCACAGTTTTGTCGTAAGGTGTTAAAACAGCATCAATTCCAGCTACTTTGCGAATGAGAGAAACCAACGCAACCATTTCGTTTTTGGGTTGCCCGCTAACATTTTCCAACTGTTCATAAGCCCGCCAAACACTAATTGGGGCAAGTGTTGGTTTGTCATGCACAATTACTTCCACCAAATCTTTTATCATTTTAAAAGTAATTTCGCGCCGCTGGTAAGGTTGTCCGTAAAAAATCTGCAGGGCAGTAATTTCGTCTTTGTGGCTTTTAATCCATTCGGTAAAAGCGGTAACCGTTTCGTTTGCTTTGTCTTTATTGTCTTTGTCCCAACCCACATTTACCAGTTCGTCGGGGTTGAGCATATCAATTTTTTGTTCGTGTGCTTTTCGCACATTTTCTATGTATTCGTTTAGTTCACCTGTAAAAACTTTGGCAGCATTGTTTCTGAGTTGTTCCAATCGCTGGTTAATTGCTGCTTCAATTTCAACAGGAGCATCGCCTCGTTTTTCGTCTCTTACTTTTTGTTCGATGGTGTCAACTGTATCGGGATTGTATGCATTCAACAAGTCTTTTACCACCTGCGTTAATGAAATTCCACCCGATTTTTCTTCAAAACCTTTTTTCTCTTTTTCGGTAATTTGTTTGTCTAAACGGGTCAGGCGGTTTGCCAATGATGTAAACAAATCTTCATCCCTTGCACCAACAGCAACCGCACCCAATAAATCTTTTAAAGGAACTCCGGGCTTTTTCTCTAACGGACGGCTATCGGTTTTGAGACTTTTGGTTACACCAATAGCATCCACAATCACAAAATGGTCTTTGGTAATTTTTGCCGAAGGCGAAACTTTTTTCAAATCATCAAAATTGATTACCCGCGTACCACGTCCTTTCATTTGCTCAAAATAGTTTCGGCTTTTCACAT
>CAYPPC010000191.1:0-6109 GCA_964412435.1 uncultured Paludibacter sp. | reverse complement strand
TGCTTGTAAATGGACGCACCGCCAATGATAAACACCTCCTCTTCGTTGCCGCAAAGGTCAATGGCTTCGCGCAGTGAAGTGGCTTCATAAATCTTGCTGATATTTCCTTCGGGAATGGAGGTAAGCACAATGTTTCTGCGGTTGGGTAGCGGTCCGTTAGGCAGACTTTCAAATGTGAGGCGACCCATAATCAGCGAGTGACCGGTAGTTTTCTCTTTGAAAAACTTCAGGTCGGCGGGCAGATGCCAGGGCAATGCGTTGTTTTTACCGATAGCGCCATTGTCGGCAACAGCTACAATAATCGATATTTTTGGTTGTGACATATTGTTTTCTTTTTGTTTTGTAAATTCTTTAGTTTTTTAGATAGAAACTTCACCTTTAATGTGCGGATGCGGGTCATAATCAACCAGTTCAAAGTCTGAAAATTTGAAATCGAAGATACTCTGCACATCAGGATTAATTTTCATCACCGGCAATTGGCGTGTTTCACGTGAAAGTTGTAACTCAATCTGCTCCAGGTGATTCAGATAAATATGTGCATCGCCCAGTGTGTGTACAAAGTCACCCGCTTTCAAACCGGTTACCTGTGCCATCATTTGTAGTAGAAGTGCGTAGGAGGCGATATTGAAGGGTACGCCCAGAAAAATATCGGCGCTGCGCTGATAAAGTTGCAGGCTCAGTTTGCCGTCGGCCACATAAAACTGAAAAAATGCGTGACAGGGCGGCAAAGCGGCTTTTCCGTTCGCCACATTTTCTGCAAAAGATATGGAAGTGTTCGGCATAACGCTCGGATTCCAGGCCGAAACCAGCATGCGTCGGCTGTCCGGGTTAGTTTTCAACGTGTGTACAACCTCCTTGATCTGATCAATACCTTCGCTGTTCCAGTTGCGCCACTGGTGTCCGTAAACCGGTCCCAGATCGCCATTTTCATCCGCCCATTCGTTCCAGATACGCACCCCGTTCTCCTGCAGATATTTTATATTGGTATCGCCATTCAAAAACCAGAGCAGTTCGTGAATAATGGAGCGTAAATGCAATTTTTTGGTGGTTAACACCGGGAAGCCTTCTTCCAGATTGAAGCGCATCTGATGTCCGAAAATACTGACTGTGCCGGTTCCGGTACGGTCATCTTTGCGCACACCTTCATCCAAAACCCTTTGGAGTAAGTCTAAATATTGTTTCATATAATGAGTCGGTATGCCCCTGAATACAGAGGAGATTTTTTAAATTCAAATTGTTTTTCTGTCAAATAACAGAAATGCAAAAGTAGCTAAAAAAAACGGAAGCTTAAAACAGGCCGAAGTTGGTGGCGGTCACTTTAAATTCGGTGCGGCGGTTGATCTGGTTGGCAATTTCCTGTTGCTCTTCGCTGAGTGTCAGGATAAACTCCTCCGTAAGAACGGTGCCCAAAGGCAAAAAGTCGTGCTCCTGCGCCTGAATTTCATTGATAACAGTCGGTTTCTCTTCGCCGTAACCAATGGCGGTGAGGCGGGCGCCATCCACACCGGCTTCAATCAGGTAATCGACCACCGATTGGGCGCGGCGTGCCGACAAATCGCGGTTATAAATATTGCTGCCCTTGTAATCGGTGTGCGAACTGAGCTCGATGGTGATATGCGGATTCTCTTCCATCATCTCAATCAGCTCGTCTAAGCCCTCTTTTGATTCGGGACGCAGACTTGCTTTATCAAAATCGTAGTATATATTCTCAATCCGGGTCGATTCGAAAGTGGGTGCCAGGTTGAAATTACGGGTATAGGTTTCGCTGGCGCGCGGGTTGAGATTAAATGTAGAAATGGTATCGCTCTGGTTGAGATACTCTTTGCCGGAGGCTTGCAGCAGGTAGCTCACTTCCGGTTTTAGCTTGAAGCGGTAGCTGCCATCGCCTTTGGCACTGATGCGGGCGGTTTCGCCATCGCTGCCCACGATGTTGATGCGCGCTTCGGGTACGCTTGTTCCGCGGCGCGACAGGATTTTTCCCTCTAAGAAATACTCCAAATCGGGCAGATCGAAGCTGTAAATAGCATCATAACCTCGAATATGATCCCGGTTGCTCGAGAAAAAACCGGTATTGGTTTCTCCCGCGAATGTCATCCCGAAATCATCAGCGTGCGAGTTGACCGGTGTGCCCAAATTAAGCACTTGCCACCCTTTGCTGCCATCTTCTTCTGTTATTTCTACCGCTTCAAAAATATCTAATCCGCCCAGTCCGGGGTGACCGTTGGAGGAGAAATAGAGCGTACCATCCGGTTTGAAGGTGGGGAACATCTCATCGCCGGCGGTGTTAATTTCCGGCCCCAGGTTTTCAATAAATGTCGGTTTACCACCCTCTAACTTGGTGCGCCAGATATCCTTGCCGCCAAATCCGCCTGGCGCGTCGCTTACAAAGTAGAGCGTGCTGCCATCGGGTGAAATGGCCGGATGTGCAACCGAAATGGAGCTGTCGTTGTAGAGCGTAATGGTGCTTGGCGCACCCCAGGCACCACCGGAGCGACTGCTCACCACAATTTCAGTTCCGTCGCCTTTCGGATCTTCAGTGATGGAGCGGGTAAAGTACATCTGCTGCCCGTTGGCAGTAAAAGAGGCTACACCCTCATCGTTTTTGGTGTTGATTTCACCCTCTACGATTTCCGGTTTTTCCCAAACACCCTGACTGTTTTTACGAATTTGAAAGAGTGAAAAGTTGGGCTGTCCGACAACCGGATTGGGTTTTAGGGCTTTCTCCTTGCTGCTCACTTTTCGGTTGGTGGTGTAAATCAGCAAATCGGCATCGCCATCAACAAAAGCGGGACTCAGGGAGGAGCTGCGCCCCGAAACAAACATGCGCTCTTTGGCAATTTTATAGCGTGATGGATTTTTCAAAAGCGAATCAGCCAGTTCTACGCCGGCCAAACCGATAACACCCAATTCATCTCCCGGAAAAGCTTCGAGGTAAGTTTCGTAGCTTTCGCGTGCCGGTGCCAGTTTGCCGTTGCGCTGTTGTGCCTGTGCTAATCGCAAAAAGACAGTGCTGTCGGGGTAGTTATTGCGCACCGCGTTCATAAAGACCTGTTCAGCACGGGAAAAGTTGATTTTCTGATAACAATCGCCCTGTTTGAAGGCGGTTTCGGCGCGCAACTCTTTATCTTTATAGGAGATTTTAGCGTAAGCTTTGCGATAAAAATCTCCGGCGGCGGCATATTGCCCCCGGTCGTAGTGACTGTCGCCTTTGCTAATCAGCTTTTTGGCACTTCCGCAAGATGAAAGTGCCAAAATAAGAGCTGCTAAGCTGATAAAAATATGATATGTTCTGCGATTTAATCTCATCCGCTGTTTCGGGCTTGTTGCTGCTATAAAAAACTGAAAATATATGGTTTTATTGTGTTTTGAGGGGGAGATTGTTGATAATGTACAAAAGAGATTGTTTTGCTATTCAAGTAAGGTAAAGTCTGCTCCGGCAAGATGAGGCTTAGAAAACTTGTCCCAATGAAGCGGGATAGAACTTTTTCATAAAACACCTAATTTATTTCGATTATTCTGATGATTTTTATTATCTCATATGTTCTTGACTTCCATTGTGGACACTCCCAAACAGACGGCAATAGACTATATTTAAGATTTATATTTAAATCATTAATTTTAAATTTATCATCTAAATTAGTTGGATGATATTCCTTTCCATTTATATTTATTTTCCATCCACAACCATCTGTAGCCGGTTCTCCGTAGCTTATTTTCGCGATAGTTTCAAAAACTTCCAAATTATTTCCTTTTTCACATCCATGCATCATTCCCATCACTAAAAACAGGAACGGAAGCATTAAAAGTAGTTTTTTTGCTTTCATAGTAATTGATTTATTCTTTAAATTTCACAGACCATATTAATGATACGTGTTCATTATTTTCAAAGAACTCATCCCACCCGTCTGGGGTTAAACCCTCCGTACCTTGAAACAACAAGAGATTTCCATTACATTCATATACAGATGTAGTATAGATAGGAGAGGGAGATTGTCCTTCTATAAATTTCGTTTTCGTGTTAATTACAATATGATTATCGTCCGAAGTTTTATTTTTATATAAAATAATTTCTACAAAATATGCTTTTTGTCGCTCATGACAGAACTTAGTTAACCATTCAATATTTACCAGAGGATCCTCTACTCCGCAAGCAGAGATGTCATGATTTTCGTAGATTTCATGTTGCCCACATTGCTTACACCCACTCATCATTCCCATTACGAAAAATAGGATTGGGGTTATTAGAAGCATTTTTTTCGTTTTCATAAAGTTAGAGTTTTAATCATTATAAAATTCGATTATTGCACTATATGTTGCAAATCTCATACATGTACTGAAACCATTTTCAGCTTTTTGATAACTGATAATTTTAAAATAAACTACGCTTCCGAATTCTAATTGTTTGTTATATAAATCTGGGTTAAAATATATTGTTGATCCAATAGGCAGTCCTTTATCGATGGTTTTCACTATCTCTATTATGTTGGGACATCCATCACCTTCATTTAATAAGATAACCTCTCCTTTATAATAATTATTTGGAGCGTCTTTATCACATCCACCCACCACTCCCATCACCAATAGCAG
This sequence comes from uncultured Paludibacter sp., assembly GCA_964412435.1. GTDB lineage: Bacteria > Bacteroidota > Bacteroidia > Bacteroidales > Paludibacteraceae > UPXZ01. The sequence continues at coordinate 1,522 of CAYPPC010000191.1, read as the reverse complement.
AAATGGAAGCATTAAAAATAATTTTTTTGTTTTCATAGTGTTGTAATTTTATTTTTATTCTATCATTTTGCTTTTTCATGTAAAGCAATGTTTCGACAAAGTTTAATAAAATTTGTACAGTAGTCGGGATGATTAAGTTTTAGTTTAATGCTGATATAGAAGCAATTTCTAAACAAAAGTATGATGTTCCGGCAGGATCGGCATCAACTTGCAAGTTAGAGGCTTTCCCGGAAAAAACAACATTTTTATTCTTTGTTTTATATGCTTTTCCAATATTACAAGGCACATAAATTTCGACTTCATCATAAGTACCTTCTGTATGAACAGATATGCACCAAGTGTTTAGGACTTCATTAAAAATGATTACCCCGGTCAAATCGATAATTTCAATATCTTTTCCAGTCAGACAATCGCAATTTAGAGACTTATCGACATCGTTGTTACAGCTTCCCATTCCCATCACCAAAAACAGAAATGGAATCATTAAAAGTAGTTTTTTGTTTTCATGCTTTTTATTTTTATAACTGATTTCTAATTATCAACTCAAATTCAAGTAAGTTTTTGCTCAATTCAGAACTTGTAACTTCAATAGTGTCATTTTCACGAATAAAATACTGGTAATGCCATGTTCCCTTGCTTGGTTGCAATTCATCCGGTATTTTAGGCTCGCCAGACAACTCGATTTTATTGTCTAATGCATTGTTGAAAATTTCAAATAAAGTTTGATTATCATCTGTTTTTTGTATGAAAATCACCTTTTCTTTATCTTTCGTTTTTTCTTTCGAAAGAACAATTGCTTTCAGATAATTAGAATTAGTTGTTTTATACAAATTAAACTCAAGCGAACCACCTCCCTTTCGCTCAAACCAAAAATATTCATAATAAGATGATTTGTCAATTTTCAATTTATGGATTTCATCTTTCTCACAACTTGTTATTCCAATTATTAGGCTCAGTAAGGGGATTAATAGAAATAATTTCTTTGTTTTCATGAAAATTTAAATTTTAGTGTAAATAAATTAAGTGAATTTGTGTGTTATCGGTGTACAAGCATCGCTGTGCACCTGGAAGAGTGTGTAATCATAGTTTTTTGTTTTGTATTTATAGCTTTTAAATAAAATGCGCTTTACTATAATGATGCTTTTTAGAGGCAAAACGTTACACAGGTTTGTGTTAAATAAATGCAATATTACTTAACACTGTAAATTTACGATAAATTGATTGATAAACAAGAGGTAATAGGGTGTTTTTTTCGACATAAAAAGAATTTACCGATCGTGTAAGTATTCACTTCCGATTTTATTGGAATGTTGATTTTATTTCCCGCTGATAACGCAGATGGACGCAGATTTTTTTTACCCGTGAAAATTCGTGTTGCTTGCATCCGTTTTATCCGTGTTCTATAAATTCATTACCGCTGTCCTCTAGCCGGACGGGCTTTTACTTTTTCCTGCAGCTGAAAAAGTTAACAAAAAAGCCGCCGCTGTAGATAAAAAGCTAAAAATGAACTCCATTACGCTAA
>CAYPPC010000190.1:0-6112 GCA_964412435.1 uncultured Paludibacter sp. | reverse complement strand
GATTGGGATGATAAAGGTACCTCGCTGACAGAAGAGATGGTACTTATCACGCAAAGCTTTAAAGAGGTGGAGCAGATCATGAGTAATTATGTGGGTATTGTTCGCTCTAATCTGCGTTTGCAGCGCGCCATGAATCGCCTGGAAATACTTTTTAGGGAAACAGAAAGTCTGTTTAACCGCTCGGTGGTGTCGCGCGAAATTTGTGAACTGCGCAATGTGATCAGTGTCTCTTATCTGATTATAAAACAGGCATTGGCCCGAAAAGAGAGCCGCGGATTGCATTACACTATAGATTATCCGAATAAGATGAGCCAGTGATTCAATGAGCCAAGAGCCAATTTTGTGTGCTTTGTAGAGACGCGATTTATCGCGTTTTTATTAAATTCTGAAGAGGCAAGTATCAAGACCCAAGAATCAAGTAAAAAGAGCCAAGTAAGAAGTGAAAAGAAAAAAGTAAATAAGTAAGTACAAAGACTAATACACCAATATACTAATAAACCAAACAACAATGATTAAGCATATTGTATTTTTTAATCTGGCTGATGAGGCCGAAGGAAAAACAAGGGCAGAGAATGCTGCTATTATTAAACGTGATCTGGAAGCTTTAATTGACATTATTCCGGAACTTAAAAAGATTGAAGTGGGTGTTAATCACCCTGAAACACCTGAATCCAACTGGGACATTGCACTATATTGTAAGTTTGACTCAGTAGCAGATCTGAATATTTATCAGGATCATCCTGAGCATCAGAAAGTGAGTGCTTATGTGAGAAAAGTGATGACCGGCCGGGCATGCGTTGATTACGAGGTTTAGTTGCTTTTCACCTGAAAAGTTGATTGTTTAGAATAAATTCATTAAATTTGTTTCTTAGACAGAAAATGACCAAAATTAATCATTCAAAAACTAAAAACTAACTATGGAAGCATTAAAAATGACAGTTATGCCTAACGGACCGCTAAAGGTAACGGGTAACATTGAAATTACACTGGCTGATGGCAGTGTGGAAGTGAGAGAGAAAAACACCTTTTTCTGCCGTTGCGGCGCATCCTCCAGAAAACCTTTCTGTGACGGAACACACGCAAAAATTGGTTTTGAAGGATAAGACTGAAAGAGCTAATAATAAAAGGCCGTCGTGCAACAGATTGCATCCGACGGCCTTTTTATTTTTACGTTGAACCTGAAGAGTTATCCAACCACAGTGCTGCTCATCTCTGTAGTGAACTGCATGTTATCTGCAATGGGGCAACGTCTTTCAATTTCGTGTAGAAACTCTACTTTCTCTTCATCTGTCAGGTCAGCATCGATTTTCACAAGACTTCTGATCTGAGTGAAACCGGCACGACCTTCGTCAGTCATACCCATCAGAAATGCTTTGTCGATATCACCTTCCACTTCAGCTTCGATACTTCTCAGCTTAATGCGCTTTTGGTTAGCTACAATTCTGCCAATGGTGCAGATGCATGCTGATAAACTTGAAAGGAAAACCTCCAGCGGGTTTGGGCCTTCATTTTTGCCTCCGGCCGCTACGGGCTGGTCAATGATAAAGGGATTGGAGCAACCCACCTCAACACGAAAAGATCTCTCGATTTTTGATGTTACTTTAATTTGTTCTAAAGCCATGGTAAATAATAAGTTTTTAGAATGATTATATGTTGATTCTGTCTTTTTGAAATACCTGTCGGACTAAATTTTAACTGAATGAAGTAAAGGTACTTAAACATAAAAACCAGGCCGGTTGGTTGTCGCAAAAAGACCCGCAAATATATATAATTAAATTGACGGAGAAAAATAGATAAATTAAATATATCGATAGGTGAACAGCCGGGTTTAGAAGGGCTGAAGTTAGGGACGCTTGCTGAATCGTTGTGCCAGAATACTGACAATGATTAACTGCAGAGTGTGATACATCATCAGCGGAAGCAGAATGATGCCTACACCACTGATTCCGGGAAAGAGCACTTTTGACATCACGGTGCCGTGAACCAGTGATTTTTTGGAACCGCTGAAAAGTGCCGTAATTTCATCTTCGATGGAGAACTTCAGTAGTCTCGAAATAAAAATAATGACTGTGTAAATTACAAAAAAGAGAACAACCATCGCGACGCCCAGGCTCACAATTCCGGCAGTGCTTTGTCCCTCAAACATGTTGTTGGCAAAAGATTCACAGAAAGAGGTGTAAACAATCAGCAGAATGATGGTTTGGTCGAAAAGTTTGAGTGGCCGGGCATTTCGAAGTGCGAATTTTCCGTAAGATTTGTGCAAAAGCAGTCCGAGGGTGACCGGCAGAAGCACCTGCAGAGAGAGCTTGATAAAAACAGAGCTTAAATCGTAAGATTCTGTTCCGCTGATAAGGATCAGACTCATCCAGAGCGGGGTGATGAAAACACCTGCCAGGCTGGAAACAGAGGCGTTGAAAATAGCTGCAGGCACATTGCCCCGGGCCATCGAAACCATCACCACGGAGGATGAAACTGTGGAGGGGAGGGCAGCCAGATAAAAAGTACCTATCCAGAGCAACTCATTGCCTTTATGCCCGAAAAGCTTCATCAGCAGAAGCAGTAATAGCGGAAAAAGAATGAATGTGGCACTTTGCACCACGCTGTGCAGGCGCCAGTTGACCAGACCCGACTTCAGCTCTGCCGGACTCAGCTTCAGTCCGTAGAAAAAGAAGATTACTGAAACTCCGTAATCGGCAATATTCTGCAGGCTGAAGCGGCCTTCAGCAGCTCCCGGTCCGGGCAGAAATTTGGCCAGAACAATTACGCCAACCAGTGCCAGTACAAAAAGATCCAGTCCGGCTCTGATGCGCAGGCGGTTGATTTGACGAAGTCTCCGGTTGAAGTTTTTAGTTTGTGCCATGGGTCCCAGTAAAAAAAGGATTTTCTACAGATAGAAAACCCTTTTTATTTTGAGTTAGCCGTGTCAGCGGCTGAAAAATTATTTTCTTACCACTTTTTTCAGCAGATTTTTCATATTCACTTTGCTGTCCACGATGCTGTGGAGCTCCTCGATCTTCACGCGGTCCTGCTCCATGCTGTCGCGGTGGCGGATAGTAACTGTGTTGTCTTCCAGTGTCTGGTGGTCAATGGTAACACAGAAGGGTGTACCCACTGCATCCTGACGGCGGTAGCGCTTACCGATACTGTCTTTCTCATCGTAGGCGCAGCGGAAATCATATTTGAGATCTTCCATGATTTCACGTGCTTTATCGGGCAGACCATCTTTGCGTACCAGCGGTAAAATAGCCACTTTAACGGGCGCCAGTGCCGGTGGGAACTTCATTACCACACGGGTGTCGCCACCTTCCAGCTCCTCTTCGGTGTAGGAACCTGCCAGTACGGAGAGGAACATTCTGTCCAGTCCGATAGAAGTTTCAACCACATAGGGAACATAAGACTCTTTCAGTTCCGGATCGTAGTATTTGATGTTTTTTCCGGAGAATTTCTCGTGCTGCGACAGGTCAAAGTCGGTGCGTGAGTGAATTCCCTCCACCTCTCTAAAACCAAAGGGCATTCTGTATTCGATGTCGGTAGCGGCGTTGGCATAGTGAGCCATTTTAGCATGGTCGTGGAACTGATAGTTTTCAGGACCAAAGCCCAATGCTTCGTGCCAGCTGAGGCGAATCTCTTTCCATTTTTCGTACCAGCCCATTTCGTCGCCGGGGCGCACAAAGTACTGCAGCTCCATCTGCTCAAATTCGCGCATGCGGAAGATAAACTGACGGGCTACAATTTCGTTACGGAAAGCTTTACCGATTTGTACAATACCAAAGGGAATGCGCATACGGCCTGTTTTCTGCACATTGAGGTAGTTAACAAAGATACCCTGAGCATTCTCCGGACGCAGATAAACCTTCATAGCACCATCGGAAGTTGAGCCCATTTCTGTAGAGAACATCAGGTTGAACTGACGTACGTCGGTCCAGTTGCGGGTGCCGCTCACCGGACAGGCAATTTCGTTATCTTCGATAATGGCTTTCAGTTCGGCCCAGTTGCTGTCGTTGAGAGCTTTTACAAAACGATCGTTGATTTCATCGCGTTTGGCCTGATACTCCATCACTCTCGGATTAGTTTCACGGTACATTTTTTCGTCGAAGCTTTCGCCGAAACGTTTCGCCGCTTTTTCAATCTCTTTCTCGATGCGCTCATCAAATTTAGCCATCAGGTCTTCAATCAGCACGTCGGCGCGGTAGCGTCTTTTGCTGTCTCTGTTGTCAATCAGCGGGTCGTTGAATGCGTCCACGTGACCGGAAGCTTTCCAGATAGTGGGGTGCATAAAAATAGCTGAGTCAATACCCACAATATCCTCGTTAAGCAGCGTCATGCTGTCCCACCAGTATTTTTTCAGGTTGTTTTTAAGCTCAACACCATTCTGTCCATAATCATAAACAGCGCCCAGTCCGTCATAAATTTCGCTGGATGGAAACACAAAGCCATACTCCTTTGAGTGGGCAATTATTTTTCTTAAAACATTGTCTTGGATAGTCATAAACTTGAATTTTTATAAATATTGCGGTCGATACCGTGTCTTGCAACAGCGTGGTACCGAATAGTTTCTAAATTAAAATGAGTTTGTAAAATGGTTTTCTTATTGAGATAAAATTATTTCAAAAATTGGTGCAAAGATACTGATTTTTATTGGTTTTTGAAAGAACCGGGTGCGCTAAGTTGAGTTGTGCGCTGCTAAATTTAGAATTTATAGGCTGCTCCAATTTTAACACCGCCCTCCAGCTGCAGTTTGTTGTCATATGAAAAACTGAAAGGGATAAGAGAGTTTAACTTCAATTCCGGGTTAAGAAAAAGCGAGAGACCGTTGCGGAAAGGGTATTGAACACCCAGTCCGGCCTGGAGTCCGATGCCGCTCAGGTTGTTGAGAGGTGAGTTGTTGAACATCTCTAAAGTAAGATGCGCGCCGCCGTACAGATAAAAATATTCACTGAATCCGGTTCGCAGCATCAGAGGAATCTGAATCGCCGACATGTTGTTGTAATGCGGGGTGTCATCGGCCTCCGGCGGCAGATTGGGAGAAGTTTTCACCGAGTAATGCGCATAATCAACTCCGGTTTCAAGCCATAGCAAATTATTGATTTTAGTCAGATAACCGAGACTGATAAAGCTGGAGTTGTCGATCTGATAGGCCGGAGACCCGGGGGCTGTTTCCTGAGAAATCATCGTGAAGTTAAGGGGTGAGTAACTGAGAGAGACAGATTGAATTCTGCTGCTCTGACCCGTTGCGGTAAGAGTGGTGAGAATGAGGCTAATCAGGTAGACAATTCGTTTCATTTGGCTTCGGCTTTAGTTTTGTTGATAAATCGGGACAAACTTATAAAATTATTTCCATATTTTTTGTTTAACTTTGTAGATTGATTGCAGAAAAACTGCAAAGCTTGATGAATAAACAATTATTTAATTGATTTTGAGGAGAAATTATGTCGAAAGAAGATGAACTGAACAAGAAAGATGAAACTGAGTTGCCTGAAGAGAGCGGGTCTGAAAAGAGCCCGAAGAAGGAGAAAAGTGATGAGGCAAAGCCGGCAACTTCGAAAGTAACCGACACATCGGTGGTAAAACACCACCTGACCGGCATGTATCAAAGCTGGTTCCTGGACTACGCTTCTTATGTTATTCTGGAGCGTGCGGTGCCCAATATTTATGACGGACTGAAACCGGTGCAGCGACGCATTCTGCACTCGATGAAGCGTCTGGATGACGGACGGTACAATAAAGTGGCCAATATCGTGGGGCACACCATGCAGTTTCACCCGCATGGCGATGCCTCCATTGGTGATGCGCTGGTGCAGCTGGGACAAAAAGATTTGCTGATTGACACCCAGGGAAACTGGGGTAATATCCTTACAGGCGATGGTGCGGCCGCACCGCGTTATATTGAAGCGCGACTTTCCAAATTTGCTTTGGATACCGTTTTTAATCCGAAAACGACAGAGTGGCGCGCCTCCTACGATGGCAGAAATAAAGAACCGGTAACACTACCAATCAAATTTCCGTTGCTGCTTGCTCAGGGAGGGGAGGGTATTGCCGTGGGATTAAACTCCCGCATTCTGCCGCACAACTTCAATGAGCTGATTGATGCGAGCATCGCCTATCTGGAGGG
>CAYPPC010000189.1:0-6131 GCA_964412435.1 uncultured Paludibacter sp. | reverse complement strand
CGAAAATCAGACTTCAAATAAGCATCTATATTGTGATGAGAAACACCTGGAAAAAAGAGGCTGTACTTCTCTTTTATAAGCTCGATAGAGTTCTCAATGCTTTTGCGATAGCTGTTAACAGAAATACTCAGCCACCTTTTTAGCTTACTCTCAGTTCTTTGAAAATACTGCCGCTGAAACCGGACCTTGGGTAAGCCTGAATCTGTAAAAAAGAAAGCCGGTTCAAGATCGCTGTTCACAAACATATCGTCGTTGGCATAGAGAAACTGCTCCGAGAGTCCTGGAATCCGGTAGATAAAATATTCAATTACAGCAGAGTTGAAACAGGGCAATGCTTCGGGGGGCATTATCTCTGTATGATCTATTATATGTATGTTAGAGTGCGCAGTATTGAGCCACGAGGGTGTCTGATTATCAGTAATAATATAGATGTTTCGCACCCAGGGCAGGTGTTTAGTAACCGATCTCAGCGAGTATCTGAGCTCATCATTACTCTCGTAGCGACCTTGTATGTTTATATGTTTTTTTTCACCACGCAGGAGCAGAGCTTCGTCTCTTCTCTTTTGCCATTGCGGATCGCTGCCATCCACCCAGAGATAAACCAGATCGATATTTTTCTTCTGAATCTTCATGCCCTGTCTCTTTTTCCGGTGCGAACCGCTTTGGAAATATCGTATACTTTTCGCTTCTTTTTACTTTCACTGATAGCGACAAAATAGACTAGAAAGATAGTGAAGCGCGTGACTCCTTCCTGAGTATAAAGGGGCTCCTCTATAAGCATAAAGAGCAGAAAAACGCCCATGAAAAGTTGTAACAAAAATGAGCGCTCTTTGATGGCATAGCGGGTTATTCCCCAAAGGAGAATAATCAAAGCCAGCAAGCCCCAGATTCCAAATTGTACCATATTGCCTAAAAACTGATTATGCGTATATGTTTTCATAAAGCCTGTAGGCGGCAAAGTTTCCTGCAGTAACTGTTCCTGGTTTTCAAGGGCAATGTGCTGTTCAAGCATGCCGGTTCCCCACCAGAAATGATCTTTGATGTAACTGATAGCCAGGGTGTAATCTGTCTTTCTCACACTATCACTCAGAAAAGTGTCAATTTTATCATCCATCACAATCATAGTTCCTGTTCCGATGATGATATAAATAATCAATGTCACCTTAAACATGTGCAGCTTCAGCTTGGAGTAATAAAGTCCGGTGATCCCCAGGGTAAAAATAAAACCGACAATACCAATGCGCGACTGCATCAGAATGAGCATCACGAAGGCAAGTAAATTGATGATAAATAGCTCAGTTTTGGAGATAGCTGCCTTTTTATGTTGTTTATAACGGAGGTAAAAGGATGTAATTAATGCCATAAACAACACTATGGCAATATAACTGGGGTGAAAATAGTGAGACCAGGAGTTAACAAAGAAGAAAGCATGTGACTTGGGGGTTCCGCGCAGCCAGCGAGTTTGTTCCTCCCAAAAGAGCATGTCTGCATCCAGATAATAGACTTTGCGACTCAACCAGGCAAGCATGTCGCTGTCGAGATATTGAAAATTAAACCACCAGTAAATCAAAGAAAAAGCGAGATATACCGTTATGGTTCTGACGAAAATTTTGCCTACCCTGAGCAAGGTGTCTTGTGAAAGATTGAATAGCAAAAATGCAGCGGGCAACAGATAGAATGTGTAGGTTATCTCCGGAAAATGAAAGCCTTTGGATGAACCGATAGTGCCTATACAGAGAAATATAGCATAGCCGGCCAGAAATTTAAAAACATAATTGTCCGAATAAACCTTTCGGTTAAAAATAAAGTACAGCAGTGCAATCCCTATAAAAAATCCGGTCATAATTATACCGACCTTTTTATTCAGAATAGCTGCGGTAAGCAGCATAGGTAATGCCAAAGCTACAATAAATCCATCTTTGAAAAGAGTGTCAAAGTTACGAAGCTCATTTTTAAACTCCTTAATTATAAGTGTAATATGGGCAATTACGAAAAATCCTGCGAGTGAAAAGCGTATATAGGGTTCAGTCCGATTGCTGGCCACTCCGTTAAGATCGAGTATGTAAATAGTTATAAAACTAATAACAGTGAAAACTGTAACAGCAATAGGAAATCGGTTGAACATAAATAATCAAATTGTCAGATCTTTTTTCCTCCGGCTTGATTATCCGGAAGATAAGGGACCTTTATTTCTTGCAAAATTATAAAAAAGAATTGTCATTCAGGGATTTCTCTCTGAAAAGATTCTTTCTGAGCTTTAAAATAAAATAAAAGTCGGTTTTGAATTATTCAAAACCGACTTGATGAAAACATGAAATATCTTAAAGTAAATTAGTCTCCAGATGATTTTTCAGAGGATTGGCATACATCTCTAAAATCCGGGTACGCAAGAAATCACGGTCTTTATTTTCCAGATCTACTTTCCTGATTTGCTTATCCAGATAATCCTCAAATTTTTCCTTTTCAGCCTGAGTGTATTTGTCAGAAAACTTATTTTCAAAAAACTCATCATAGGCGATGTAGTTATTGGCGTTGATGCTGTAGTTTTTGTGGATGTAATAATCCATCAGCTGGGCTACCAATGTTACTTGTTCGTTTCGATTACCGGTTTGAGCAGCTATCTTGTCCAGCTCACTGTTGATACAGGGAGAGATGTGGTAGTGCACTTTCCCTTTAAATCCCATCACGCCGGTTTGCATATTAACCAGATCATCCTGTTGGCTTTTTTGATGCTCCGGATTGTCGCGCTTCTGCTGAAACTCTTTTGCTTTCAGGTAGTCACAGGGATCATACTCATAAGTGATGCTTAGGGGAACAATATTCAACTCCTTTAGATTTTCTATGAAATTTCTGCTACTGCCGCCCATGTTTAGCATTTTCAGCAAACTCTCCTGAGTGCGGTCGTCTGAATCTTTGGCGCGTCCCTCTCTTTGTGCCAGCCAGATAGAGTTTTTCTTTTCGTGAATAATGTGGCGTAAGTGAGCTGAAAGTCGTTGAGAACTTTCAAAAATTTTGCGGGGCGACATACCGCGCTGTACAATAAAGCTCTTATTTACGCGTACAAGATCTTCAATCCAGGGCATCACGAGCAGATTGTCACCAATAGCAATCTCTACAGTATCCAAATCTGACTCAATCAGCTTATAGCATAAAAGAGCAGAATCAAGGATAATATCACGGTGGTTGGAGATAAAAAGATAGTTCTTGTTCAGATCGATATTTTCCATACCGCTAAGTGTTACCCCGTCGGTCATGTTGGCTTCAAGATGTTGCAGAAAGGGATAAATCATCTTCTGCTGCAGGTCATCAGCATTCCGGAAGCTGAGCAATGTCTGTTTAAGCTGTTCCTTGGGCATCAGCGGAAAGAGTGTGCTTACCACTTTCATAAACGACTTTTCCTGGGTTAGTCGCTCCATGGCTGCGGGTACCTCCTCCGGAAGATACGAACGGATTTCGTCAAAATTATACTCCATATATGTAAGTGTATCAGTTATGTTTTTTTTATTTGTGCAAGAGATTTCTAGAAGATAAAGCGTTCAATTTCATACTATCCCAACAGTAAGTTATAAAAGATCAGAATCATGGGAGCAATGAGCAGCATGCTGTCGAAGCGGTCCAGAATTCCTCCGTGTCCGGGCATAATCTGGCCTGAATCTTTTACATTGAGTGTACGCTTGAGCAGTGATTCGGACAGGTCGCCGAGAGTCCCAAAAACTGAAACTAAAAACGCAAAGACCAGCCAGGCCCAAAGTTGAATATCGGGAATAAAGAGCGACAGGACATAGCCGCCAAGCATAGCAAAAACAACTCCTCCGATAAACCCTTCCCAGGTTTTCTTGGGCGAGATTCTTTCGAATAGTTTATGTTTTCCAATTGAAATGCCGGTGATGTAGGCGCCGGTGTCGTTTACCCAAAGAATAATAAAAAGTGCCAGCAAGAGCCAGGGCTGAAAACCATTGATTAATATGATGAAATTAAGCAGGGAAAAGGGTAAAGCGATATAGATTTGTCCGAGGAAAAAGTAGGCCCAGTTGCTGATCGGGTTTTCCTTTTTTCTGAAAAGTTCGGATAAAAAAATGGCGATAACGTATAGTGCATAAAAGGAGTAAACTACCGGGTGCACCGACTCATACAGTGTATAAATGAAGCTGCTGAGAAATAAAATTCCTCCTCCGATAACTCCTACAGCAATGTTTACATCGGCTACTCCCGGTTTTCGCACCATCCTGTAAAACTCATACAGCCCCAGCAGAGTAATCAGTAAAAAAACAGTTGCAAAAGAGTAGGGGTTCCATATAATAGACGAGATGATAATTGCGATAAAAATTAAACCGCTTAAGGTTCGCAGTGCTAAATTTTTAATCTTGCTCATAGTGTCAGGTTTTGGCAGAAACTAAATGAATAATTAATACTTGGACTTCTGCGCTTTACTCCTACAAAGTTATAAAAGATTTCTTAATTTAAGAATGTTATGAGCCTGATTTTTAATTATAGTGCGCCGGGGCAAAGCCTGAATAGAAAAACAAGGGTAATTTCATCGAAATCACCCTTGTTTTATATCTTGTAAATAGTTGAAAGTCTTACTCTTCAGAGTCCTCGTCTGCATCCTCGTCTACATCCTCCTCTACATCAGGTATCACCTCTGCTTCATCATCTTGGGCCGGCAACATTTTGGTTTCTTCTGAAACTTCAGATTCCGTTGTTTCAGTTTCGCTTTCAGTTTGCTTCTCATCCAGCTCCTTTTGTTCGTTGGCCTCTTCATTCAGACGCATCAGCTCATCACTGCGCGACTCCCAGGGGCGCTTACCAAATATTTTCTCCACATCTTCTGCAAAAATCACCTCTCTTTCGAGCAGCAGTTCAGCCAGCTGGTTGTGTCCCTCTGCGTTTTCACGCAAAATCTTTTTAGCACGTTCATATTGCTCTGCAACAATTGCTTTTGCCTCTTTGTCAATCGCTTCGGCAGTGGCTTCGCTGTATGGTTTGGTGAAACCGTACTCATTGCCGGAGGAGTCGTAATAGCTGAGATTCGGCAATTTTTCACTCATACCAAAATAGGCTACCATAGCGTAAGCTCGTTTGGTTACCCGTTCCAGGTCGTTCAGAGCACCGGTTGAAGTTTGGTTGAGAAACACCTCTTCGGCTGCCCGTCCGCCTAAAGTCGCACACATCTCATCGAGCATATGCTCTTTGATGGTAAGCTGGCGTTCCTCGGGCAGGTACCATGCCGCTCCCAGTGCCATTCCTCTCGGAACAATGGTCACTTTTACCAGTGGGTTGGCATGCTCCAGCTTCCAGCTGATGGTGGCGTGTCCCGCCTCATGATAGGCAATCGATTTCTTCTCATGCAGCGTTGTAATTCTGTTTTTCTTCTCCAGTCCACCAATAATGCGGTCTACCGAATCGAGAAAATCCTGCTTGCCCACAAAGTTTTTACTTTTACGGGCAGCAATCAGGGCCGCTTCGTTACACACATTGGCTATGTCTGCACCTGAGAATCCGGGTGTCTGACGAGCCAGGAAGTCCACATCCACTGATTCATCAATTTTAATAGGCCGGAGGTGTACGTTGAAAATTGCTTTACGCTCATGCACATCCGGCAAGTCAACATGGATCTGACGATCAAAACGACCGGCTCGCAGAAGCGCTTTATCCAGAATATCGGCACGGTTGGTAGCAGCCAAAATGATTACTCCGCTGTTCGAACCAAAGCCGTCCATCTCTGTAAGCAGCTGGTTCAGTGTGTTTTCACGTTCGTCGTTGCCGCCGAAATTAGCGTTTTTACCCCGTGCGCGTCCTACTGCGTCAATCTCATCAATAAATATAATACTGGGTGCTTTCTCTTTGGCCTGACGGAAAAGATCTCGTACACGAGACGCACCCACACCCACAAACATCTCCACAAAGTCAGAACCTGACATCGAGAAGAAAGGCACATCGGCTTCACCTGCTACTGCTTTGGCCAGCAGGGTTTTACCTGTTCCCGGAGGACCTACAAGCAGTGCTCCTTTAGGGATTTTACCTCCCAGCTCAGTATATTTTGAAGGGTTTTTCAGGAAAGCCACAATCTCTTCAATCTCCTGCTTGGCTCCTTCCAGTCCGGCCACATCTTTAACGGTCACCCGATTTTT
>CAYPPC010000188.1:0-6162 GCA_964412435.1 uncultured Paludibacter sp. | reverse complement strand
TTGTTGGGCTCGGCCACGTCCATATCTTTGAACTCTTCCAGTTCGAGCACCTGTGCCAGCTCAAGCTGCGAGAGCTGCAGCTGGTTTTCGGCCTGCACAATGGCCAGTTCTTCTTTGGCCACCTGCGCCTGTAACTCATAAATTTCTCCTTCAGCCAGTTTGCCGGCCTCAATCAGTGTCTCCCTGCGACTGATATTCTCATTGGTAATTTCAAGTTGGTTCTGTGCATTTTGTAGCAGTTCTTTATTCTGCAGTACCTGCAAAAAAACAATGGAAACATTGAGAATAATATCCTTTTCGATCTTTTCTACATCAGCTCCTGCTGCCATTAGTTCAGCCTGTCGTGCTTCAATGCTGTTTTTTGTGCGGAATCCGTCAAAAATAGAGAGACCGGATGAAACCGAAAACGAACTGCTCAGTGAGTTGGAGTTTTGATAGGTGTTGTCCACTGCGAGTGAGCGACCGAAGTTAAAACTTTGTCCGGCTGAAGCATTCAGATTGGGCAAGCGTGCAGCCTTGGCCTGTTTATAGCTGATTTTGCCTGCTTTCTGACTCAGCTTTTGCTGTTTGATATAGCGATTGTTGGCCAGTGCCGTATCGATACAAGCCTCGATGGTCCACACTTTTTGTGCTTGCACAGAAAATGCAAGTGACAACACTGCAATAAAGGTATATATTTTTGTTTTCATAAAGACCTTTTCTATTATAAATATTAAGCTAAAAAGGCGCCTGCAAGAGACATTAATATAATAAGTACGAGTAAAACTGCTGAAAGAATACTATAGATTATTTTTGGTTTCCTTGTCCAGAAAATTAATAACACCGAAAGCGCTAAGGTCTGCAGCAGTACTTCGGGGAGCATCACCAGGTGAGTCTTTAGGCTTAAAGTGGTATAGATAAAACCCTCCATGGAACCCGGTGCAGCTGTTGATGTACCCAAAATGGCGAATGCGACAAAAAGCATCCAGAGTTTGAACCAGCCATTTTTTGTAAAGAGAAAATTATCTTTGAAAAACCAAAGTATAACTCCCATAAGGATGCCCCTTATGATATTTAATGCCATGCCGGCGGCTACCCAGGGTGAATCAACCGGCCGCATATAAACAGATAAGGCATCACTGTCAAAGAAGTTCGAATAGTCAAACAGCTGTGAAAAAATTAATCCGGCAACAACATAAGTAACCGTGTGTAAGGCTGTTACCCGCCAAACAAAATTTGAAAATTTTATATTCGCCATTTTCATAAGTCCATTTCCCCAAAAGGGGTATAATGTTTAGTAATTTCAAGTTTATATCTTCTTTGTCAACGAGCTTGGATTTAGTTTTAATACTAACCATAGTTCCCAGTGATCACTGTTAGGGCCGCAAAGAGCAAAGTCGAAATGTAGTCGAATTGTAGAGGATTTAAGGGGCTAATTCTTTCACCGCTCCGCGTATTTTGTCCCCTAACTCCAGACCCTCTTTGATTTCAATTTTCAGTCCGTCGGAGATGCCGATTTTGACATGCTTTTTTTCAAACTCCTGAGGCTCTTCTTTTATCAGAGTATAAACAAATGCGCTGTCGTTGTTAAATTCGATGCAGCTTTCAGAGATAGTAAGTACATCCACAGCGCTGTCAAATTTAATTTCAGCATTGGCGCTGTAACCCGCGCGTACAAAAAGTCCACTCGGAATGCTCACCGCAGCTTTCATCTCAAACATCATGGCGCCACTCTCTTCGGTTCCTTTCGGAGCAATGTATTCGAGTGTGGCGGGCATGCGGTGGTCTTGCAGCGCACCCACAGTCAGTGAAATGGGCATGCCAATTTCCATGCGTCCCACTTCGGTTTCATCCAGCTTGCCCACAAAAAGCATGTCGCTCATATTGGCAACCGTGGCAATGGTGGTGCCGTCGTTAAAGTTGTTCGACTGAATCACTGAGTTACCTACCTTTACCGGAACATTCAAAATGGTGCCGGTGATCGTGGCGCGAACCAGTGTGTTGCTATAGGCAGCTGTGCTCTTGGATACTCCTTCGCGCACTAAGCTCAGATTATCCTCAGCTGTGCGGAGCTCCTCCTTGTCGTTGTTAAACTGCAGGGTGCTCTTTTCGAACTCCTCTTTTGAAATCACCTGCTTTTCAAAGAGCTCTTTGTCTCGCTCATAGCTCACTTTCGACTGTTCGTAGGAGAGTTTTGCCCGTGTCACGCGTGATTCGGCCGAGTTGAGGTTGACCATATCGGGAATCACTTTGATTTTGGCGATAATTTCGCCAGATTGCACCGGGTCACCCGCCTGTTTGTACAGTTCGGAGATAATACCGGACATTTGCGGTTTGATCATCACTTCGTCGCGTGGTTCCACCTTGCCGGTAGCCACAGCCTGCTTCTCTATGGTGCCGGTCTCAACCGTTTCAATTTCGTATAAGGTCACTTTGGGCTTCGATTTCTGATAAAGGAAATAGAATGTCCACAATACCAACACTCCTAAAAGTGAGAACAGGATAATACGGATTATTTTTTTCATTTTGTTTATATGTTATTATTCCTACTTATTAAGTTCCATTTATGTTACATGCCATAATTAATTCTTACTCTAATTTCCCCATTTGGTCACTGAGTGTAACCCAAGTGTGGGAGCCGGCTTAATTTTCCTGCCTTATTGCCTCAATCGCTTTAATCTGCATCGCCTTGCGCGCCGGCAGATAACCTGCAAATACACCGATGACAATAATGATAATCAGCGCAGCAATGGCCACTGAAAAGCTGATTTGAGGCTCAGAGAAAAACTCCTGACTGTCTTGCATCAATATACCCACCACGCTTAGAATTCCCACACCAAACATCAATCCTGCTACGCCGGCAATGGTGGTCAGAATCACACTTTCAGTCATAATCTGACTGATAATATTGCGTGGTGTTGCACCTAATGCACGTTTAATCCCAATTTCACGGGTGCGCTCTTTCACTGTTACCAACATGATGTTGCTTACTCCAATGCCTCCCGCTAATAGGGTTCCTAATCCCACAATCCAGATCAGTGCTGCAATGCCGATTCCAAGGTAGAGGAACATATTGAATTGCTCCTCAATATTGAAAGTCATCACGGCACTTCTGTCCTCCGGAGCGATGTCGTGTATTCTTTTCAACTCTTCTTCAACGGACTTTTCCACTGCACTAACTTTGTGTCCCGGTTTGCTTGTTATCGCCATGAAATGAACGATATTACCCATGTTAAATGCCTGCTGCATAGTCAGAAATGGCACCTGAACGGTCTCTTCGGTGCTGCCACCGATATTGACCTGTGCAACACTCTCAGCTACACCAATCACCTGAAAGTAGATACCATTAAGCTGGATAAACTGCCCTACCGGATTCTCTCCTTTATTGAAAAGTACTTCATACACCCGTTCACCAATTACACATACTTTTCGTCGGTTTTCGTTGTCAATATCATTGATAAAACGACCGTAACGTAACTTTACCCGCTCCACCTGATTGTAGTTGGGAAGCACCCCTTTCGAATTGAAAGCACCTCCTTTTTCACCATGGAAAACATTGTTTCCACCGGTACCCCAGCCAAACAGGATGGGTGAAATATGCTCTATTTCAGGAATCCGGTTTTGTAAAATCGGCAAGTCTTCATTCACAATATTCCAATTTCGCCCCTTCTTGAAACCTTTGTAGGGTTCGGTGGTTGGGGATGCACTTACGAAACATGAGTTGGTTGCAAAACCTTCGATATTTTGCATAATACCACGCTGCAATGCAATGCCCGCACCCACCATCACCACCAACATAAACATACCCCAAAACACACCGAAGCCGGTCAGTGCACTGCGAAACTTATTGTGTGTTATCGCCTGCCATATCTCCTGCCACCGGTCAATATCGAATATCGCCAGGTTGTGCCAGGTTTTACGTTGGGTTTGGATGTTGTTCATATGCTTCGCTGTTCTTTTACTACGTTGTTCTTTGCCCTTCGGGCGTTCTTTTGTCCTTCGGACGTTCTTCGGCTTCGCCGTTCTTTGCCCTTTGGGCGTTCTATGGCCCTTCGGGCCGTTCTTTTTGTTTTGCTCGAACAAAAGAACAAGCAAGAACTATTGCGAACCTAAAATTCTTTGTGATTTCTTATTTATTGAATTTTGATTTATTCATTAAGGCGTAAACAGACTTAATAAAATTATTCAATTTTATTCCGAGTGTGTCATGCTCCTTTAATAGTTGTGTAAATGTTTCCGAGTCAATCAGATTTCTTCTTTTGGCTTTTTCGAGCCAGGTTTTGCTTTCGTTTAATGAGCCACGCGCATAAAAATAAAAGTTTTTCTGCTCATTGTAAGTTCCTCTACCGTATCCCTCACTAATATTTGCACTTACAGAATCGGCTGCTCTAACCCATTGTTCACCAACTGTTCTTACTAAATAGCTATTCCAATCAATCGCGATAAACCAAACTTTATCAGACAAATCCATCGATAAATTGTAAATTTCCAAATCTTCCAGTTTCATATTCAATTCGTAATTAATTATGTTGTATTTGCTTTTCTTTGCTTCGCCGTTCTTTCGCTTCGCTGTTCACTACTTTTAGTGTTATTTGCCCTTCGGGCGTTCTTGTTGTTATGAAAATTATGTGACGCACAACTCTAAGAACGTCGGCGTAGCCGACTAAGAACCATGATGAGCACTAAATATAATTTATTCCAAATTCTTTATTATTGTGCGGTTTTCCCAATCCCTTCCTCGTCAGCTAAGAACATCGACGCAGTCGATAAAGAACAGCGCAGCGTCTACTCCTCCCTCATCGCCTCAATCGGTTTCACTTTTACTGCCCGTCGTGCCGGCATATAACCGGCTATTACTCCTGCAATCAGCAGTACCAGCGTAGCAAAAAAGATATATTTCAGATCGACACTTGGGTTTTTGAAAACACTCATTTCAGGTCCGTCACCACCTGCTGCGGCACCGCTTTCCATTACAAAACTGACCACTTCAGTGATGCCAATGCCAACAATCATTCCTAAATAACCAAAGATGGCTGTAATCAAAATTGATTCAATAATTACTGAGCGGAGAATTGCTGCAGGTGGAGCACCCAGCGCTTTGCGAATACCAAACTCCCTTGTGCGCTCTTTGACCGATACCAGCATAATATTGCTGACACCCACTACGCCTGCGATTAAAGTAAGAATGCCAATGATATTAACAAAAATTGAAATAGCACTGAAAACCTTCATTGTTTCAATATATTCCCGTTGTGAGTTTCTAAGCCAGAGTGCATTTTGGTCTTCGGGATCAAACTGCATGGTGGTGGAGACTTCTGCACGTAGTTTCTCGTTGAACCGTTCATTCTCCTCACTCGTTTTCAGTTCGTCCACAGTGAAGACGATAGTGCTCATTTTGCGGTCCGGTTTGAAAATCAAGCCCGCTGTTGTTGCAGGGATATAAGCTTCACCATCACCCCATTCAGCCTTTTTACTGTTGATACCAATCACCCGGAACATTACGGAGCCCACCTTTACATATTCGCCTATTGGCGGTTTATTCTTGAAAATTCGTTCTGCCACTTTTTTGTCCAGAACAATTACTTTATGGTTGTTTTTCAGGTCGAGTTCGTTGATAAACCGGCCGCTATCCTTCTTAAATTCCATATTGAATATGTCGGCATAGACCGGCTCTACACCATTGATATAATAGTTGGAAGATTCGCTGCCATATACGATAGTGGCTGAGGTGGAAATTACGGCTGATTGTCCCTGGGTTTCGTTCAAAGAGCTTACAGTTTCGTACTCTTTATTTGTCAGACTCATTCTGCGCCCACTTTGTAAGCCGCGATAGGGTTTACTGGTGGTACCGGGCCATAATTGTACGGTGTTACTGGCACGACTGCTGAAGTTGCTCATCACGCCATTTTTGAGGCCATTCCCTGCGCTCATCAGGATAATCAGAATAAAGATACCCCATGAGACGGAGAGCCCGGTCAAAAATGTGCGTAGTTTGTTATGACTCAGCGCAGCTAGTATTTCCTGAATGGTGTTCATTCTATCAGCCCATCCTTTATATTAATCACTCGTTTTGTAATATCGGCTACCGACTGTTCATAAATAACAATAATAGTGGTAATACCCTCATCATTTACCTATTTAAATACCTCCATAACCTCTACAATAATTTTACTATCAAAAACA
>CAYPPC010000187.1:0-6169 GCA_964412435.1 uncultured Paludibacter sp. | reverse complement strand
TTGAAGTACTGCAGGCGGTTAAGCACACGTTGCTCGGCATTGTCGCGCACCGAACAGGTGTTTACGAAAATAGCATCAGCATCTATCAGCTCTTCGGTGAGCCCGTAGCCCTCCATCTCCATAACAGATGCCACCACTTCGCTGTCGGCCACATTCATCTGACAGCCATAGGTTTCGATATAAAGTTTCTTGTCGTTCAGTGCAGATTTAAAGTCCGCTGAAAGACCATTGGTTGTTTCAGTCATAAGCCTTTGTTTTGAAAATTAATTTTGCTTGCAAAGGTAATGTTTTTGACCCAAAACAAGAAGAAATCGTAGTTTCTTGTGCTGATTTAAGTACAATTAGATGAAAAATTACAAGTAATTGCAAAACAAATTTAAATTTATAAGAAAGTTTGTGTGGGTTAAAAAGATTTTCTATCTTTGTACCGAAACAAATAGATAAATTTTTCATAATTAAGGTTTAGGTTAAAATGTTACAATGAGTGGCTGTGAAGTTACTCATTGTTTTTTTTAAATGGGTTTTAATGTAAACCAGAAACCCGCAGTACTTTTCGGGGTAAAATGAGGTTACCTAAGAGAAGTTTCCCGGAAATCATAAAAGGACGAAATCAGCTATCTAACAAGATTCCCTCCATAAAAGTTTCAGATTCCGAAAAATAATTTGTAATATTGCAGAAGAAAATTTATAATAATGGAAGATTTTAGTGATATAATATATTTCATCGTGTTGGTGGTGTTTTCGCTAATCGGCCTTTTCAATAAGAAAAAGAAAGAGGCAGCTAAGAAGGCACAACAGCAGCAAGCACGCCCTGTGACTCCGGTGCAAGAGGAAGAGACAGATCTCTGGGCTGAGTTTGAGGCATTTTGGGGTGAAGAGCAGGGGGCAAAGCAGGAGGAGAAACCCCGGGAGCCGTCCATTCTGAGCTATGAAACCGCAACGGACTACAGCGATTTGAAGGTGAAAAACAGAATGAAGGGAACCATCACACGATCGGAATCAATTTTCAAGAAAATGGCTCCGATTGCAGAAGATAAAGAGCAAATAACCTATGAGGTTTCACTGGATGATGAAGAGGAGCTGCGCCGCGCATTTGTTTATTCGGAAATTCTTAACAGAAAATATACATAGAGAGATAAAAGGAACCTTACAAAATTTGCTTATAAAAAAATAGTCGTATCTTTGCATTACAATTTTAGTGCAAATCTGACTGAGAGTTCCGGCAAGCCTGCCCGGAATTCTTCTTTTTTTTATGGTTTGAACTGAAATAACAGAACATTATAAATTGAGAAAGAGATTTAATAACAGACATAATAAATTTGAATTATGGCAATAACGTATATGACCGCTGAAGGTTACCAAAAACTGGTAGAGGAGCTGAATGAGTTGGAGAGCGTACAACGACCCGCCATTTCGCAACAGATTGCAGAGGCACGCGACAAAGGAGATTTGTCGGAGAATGCCGAGTATGACGCAGCTAAAGAGGCGCAGGGATTGCTCGAGATGAAAATTGCAGAGTTGAAAGCAACCATTGGATCTGCCCGCATGATTGATGAAAGCCGCATTACTACTGATGAGGTTCAGATTTTGACACGTGTCAAAATCCGTAACCTGAAGAATAAACAGGAGATGAGCTATCTGCTGGTGTCGGAGAGCGAAGCAAACTTCAAAGAGGGAAAACTTTCGATAGAAACGCCCATTGGCAAGGGATTGCTTGGCAAAAAAGTGGGTGATGTAACCAAAGTGCAGGTTCCATCCGGTGAGATGGAGTTTGAGATCCTCGATATCTCACTTTAATTGAATCTGTTTAGCAATAAAAATCACAAATTATGACCATATTCAGTAAAATAATTGCCGGTGAAATTCCAAGTTACAAAGTGGCCGAAAGCGAGGATTTTTATGCTTTCCTGGATATCAATCCCATGGGAAAGGGTCACACGCTTGTGGTTCCTAAAAAAACGGAAGAGGAGTATATCTTTAATCTGGATGATGAAACTTATTCGGGGCTGATGGTTTTCTCGAAGAGAGTGGCTCATGCGCTGGAGAAAACCGTAGCTTGCAAACGCGTGGCTATGATGGTGCTTGGACTTGAGGTGCCTCACACCCATGTGCACCTACTTCCCATACAGAGTGAAGGTGATATGAATATCGCTAAGCCGAAGCTGCAACTGACATCGGAGGAGATGGCTGAAATTGCTGCAGCCATTCAGAAAAATTTTCAGTAAAAGAGAAAACTAACCACATAAAATAAAAAATTATGGATGCAAAAGAAAAAGTGCTTGAAGCAATGAAAAGCTCAGAAGAGCCCCTGAACGCAGGTAAAGTTGTTGAACTTACCGGTCTGGAACGCAAAGAGGTGGACAAAGCTATGAATCAGCTGAAGAAAGAAGAGCTGATTGTTTCACCCAAGCGCTGCTACTGGACAGCCAAATAAGTGCTGTTTGATAAGATATTATCCCCTTTGTCTATAGAGATAAAGGGGGTTTTTTTTATATTTGTCAAAAATATAGATTTCCATAGAAAAAATAAAGTCATGATATTAAAAGAAAAGGTTTTTCCGGTAGGCACTTTAACCAAAACACACGGCACAAAAGGTGAAATAGCATTTTCTGTAAACTACACCATTTTTGAGGAGGTGGATGTGCCTTTTATCATTTTAGAGCCTCAGGGTCTGTTTGTACCCTTTTATATTGAGGAAATTCGTATGAAGGACGAGGAGTCCGGCATCATAAAACTGGAGCGGATCGAGAGTGACCAGGCAGCGCTGGAATATGTGGGGATGACTATTTTTCTACCCAAAATCTATCTCGAAGAGATGGAAGAGGAGGAACTTGTGGCAGATTATTTTTTAGGTTTTAATATAGTAGATGTAAAAAAAGGGGTAGTAGGCAAGATCATTGAGTTGGACGACAGTTCGGAAAATGTACTCTTTGTGGTGGAAAAAGAGGGAGAGGAGCTTTTAATTCCGGTAGCCGATGAGTTTGTGGTGGAGATTGATCATGATAATCGTGTGCTGATGATGGACTTACCACTCGGATTACTTGAATTGTAGCTGTTTATGTGTATATGCCTGATCGTCAAATAATGTTATAAAAGTGTGATGTTTGTAACGTTTGTGAGATCTGTTGCATCATATATATACATACACACATAAATCGAAAATATGAGAAAACTTATCTTACTTATTGCTTTAGCGTTAAGTCCACTCTTTTTATCTGCACAAAATATTGAAGATACAAAACCTGATATCAGACATCACTCAGTTTATGTCGAACTCTTAGGTTCATCGGTGTTTTACTCGCTCAATTATGACTACACCCGGAGTTTGTCTGAAAAAACAGTACTTGCCGTGGGAGCAGGAACGGCAATTGTTCCTGTAACTCCGGCTTATATGCCGGAACAAGAGACAAGTAAACGCGGTTTAATGCCATTCTTTACTCCTCAAATCAATTTGCTTCACGGTAAAAGTTATCACTATTTTGAAACAGGAGTTTTTTTCAACCTAACAATGGGCTTTGCTCCCGGAGTGCGATTGGGCTATCGCTACCAGAAACCTGAAGGAGGTTTTCTTTTTCGTGCCGGCCTTATGCCCATGGTTATAGGTGTTCCGGCTGTATTACCGGGATTCTCGTTTGGTTATACATTTTAGAATTTGAGTTTTATTATAGATGCCTTAGTTCTAGGCAATAGAAATTAGAGTACTTTGTTCAGAAAGATTGACAAAGTGCTTTTTTTATAATAGCTGTAGACAGACACATTAAAGGACATAATAAGTGATTTTCTTGTAATGATTACAAGTCGCAAAAGATGTTAATAAGATCAAGTGTATATTAGTGAAAAAAATCCTCATATTTACTTGTTTTATTGTTAATTTTGTTTTATTTTTACAAAGTGTAAATCAGAGAGCCTCTCTGATTGTGATTTATGATTTTTCTGATGACTTGTAATGACAATAAGATTGATTTTAATGAATTTTGTTTGATACATTTATACAGTCTTACGTAGTTTGATTTTTCCCGGAACCCACCCATAAAATTACTCTATACAGTATTTGTACTTAGTGTTAGAGCGCCAACCGGCTGTTGTCTGATAGGGCTATTGGTCTTATTTGTTCAATCGGTGTACGCATTAATTACTCTTGAATGAATTTCTTATTTAGGATGTAGTAAACCTTAAATTAAAGTCTAATCTGTATGGGGGATATCTCACGCAGAACAATTAAAAGAGTTAACATTTTAGTAAACACGAGAATGTTTGCTTTATCCTTATGACCAAAAAATAATCTTAAAATAATAATGCCATGAAAAAAACAACACTTATCTTTTTACTGGCGCTTTTTGTATTCTCTTTCGGCGCCCAGGCCACTGACGTTACGGCTCACGTGACCGGCAATACCACCTGGTCTCTAGCGGGAAGTCCCTACATTGTGAAAAACAATATTGAAGTGAGGGATAATGCTACCCTGACCATTGAACCCGGGGTGGAGGTTAAATTTGATAAAGACAGGCTTATCAGAGTTTATGGAACTCTGAATGCAACCGGGGTTACTTTTACAGCTAATGCCGGACTTACCCCAGGTTTCTGGAACGGAATTGCTGTATCCTACAATAGCACGGGTACAAACTATGCTTATGGTGATGTAAACCTGAACAATTGCACCATAGAGTACGGACAAAACCTGTATGCTGAAAAAGGCACTCTCTCTTTGACCGGGAGCACCCTGGAAAATATGTCGGGAGGTGTAAAACTATACAAAATGGGGACATTGAATATTAATGACACCAAGATAAACAACTCGGCATATCCGATAGAGTTTGTAGGTCCCGGTGTGATTAATGCGGGCGATGACCTGATGTTTGAAGAAAACACAGTTAATGACATTAAATTAAACTTTGGAAACGTTGATCAGGATTGGACTATTCCCAATTTTGGGAAAAAGTATTATGTTCAGAGCAACTTAAATGTTGTAAGCGGCGCTACAATTACAATAGAACCCGGGGTTAATTTTGAATTTATAAGAGACCGGAGGCTGACAATTACTTCCGGTGCTTTGAAGGCAATTGGAACAGCCGAGAAACCAATAGTTTTTGATAAGATTGTTGATGCTGATTATTGGGATGGTCTACTTTTTCAGGGAAATGCATTTGAAGCGGAGACTATGTTAAAATATTGTGTTATAAAAAATGCAAGATATAATGGCAATGAAAACTACCCTGCTTGCAGATTGATTAATGCATCAATAATAATTGATAACTGTATTTTCAGCGATAATGCTTACAATTTAATAATTGAGGGGAAAAGCGACCCTGTAATCAGTAATTCTACGTTTAAGGGCTCAGTCATTGAAAATGAAGAAGCCAGGAATATTTTGATGGATGCCAATTCCCGCCCGACTTTTACCATCAACAGTATTGAGTTTAATGACAAGGAGTTAAGAGCTTTGAAGCTGCGGGCAGCCAATGTTACCCGAAAAGATGCACGGCTTGAAAAAGTTGATTTTATTGAGTTCGAAAATATCACTTATTGTCTGTATTGGAGAACTACGGTGCTTGATACGGCAAAATTAGTGATAGATCCCGGAGTAGTTATAAAGTGGCGAAACTACATTGCAGAGTTACAGGGAAACGGCCAGATTGAGGCAATAGGTACCGATGACGAACCTGTTGTTTTTACAGCTTTGGGCGATGATGAGCATGGAAATCCTAAGGACACTCAAAATGATGGGACGAAAGTTGTTAATGCCAGCAGCGGTGGTCGAATTTATTTGTATAGCGAGGAAGAGTCACGCCTTGAAAAATGTGAAATTTTGTATGGGGGATACTCTTCAGCTTACTGGCCGGTTTATTTAAGTAAATCTAATGTCGTGAATGAATGTGAAATAAAACATTCTCACAAGGGAATAAGATTTTCTGATAATGCCCGGATAACCAACAATTTATTCGATGAAATTATTAATTTCCCGGTTAGTTATCTGATTTCTCAGGGTGTTCCGATATTATCAGGAAATCAATTGTCAGAGATAGGATACTTAGGGATTAATATTGTAGGACCGGTAACAGACGAGACTGTTGTTTTGAAGAAAATGAATTTCGGAGGAATAGAAAATATACCCTATGTAATCAACGATCAGCTTGTGGTTAATACGGGCAGTACGCTAAATATTGAGCCG
>CAYPPC010000186.1:2927-6183 GCA_964412435.1 uncultured Paludibacter sp. | reverse complement strand
CAACTGACGAATCAGCTCATTTTTATGGTTATCATTGGTCCATTTCGAAAGCTGAATGGTGGTGTAGTCGATCTCTTTAAGACGATCTTCGGTGAATTTGCTGTTTTTGCTCACAATTTCAGTTCCCAGGTAATCTTTCACTCCGGATGAAACTTTATCACCAATAATCACCAGCAGTTTTTCAACCAGCAGTTCTTTCAGTTTTTCCGCTTCAGCTTCAAACTCTTCATCCAGTTTAGGCAATAGGGCTTTGTCGGCCAGCTTGGCTTTTCTGTCTTTCTGAGTTCTTGAGAAGAGGTTGCGACCAATCACTACACCCGACAGTGAAGGAGAAGCTTTCAGCGAAGCATCTTTCACATCGCCCGCTTTGTCACCAAAAATGGCGCGCAGCAGTTTCTCTTCGGGCGAAGGATCCGATTCACCTTTCGGTGTAATTTTACCGATAATGATATCTCCCGGCTCCACACGTGCTCCGACGCGAATGATACCGTTTTCGTCAAGGTCGTGAGTAGCATCTTCACTTACGTTCGGGATATCAGCTGTAAACTCCTCAACACCGCGCTTGGTTTCGCGCACTTCGAGCAGTTGTTCCACCACATGCACAGAGGTAAACACATCATCACGTACGATGTTTTCGTTAATCACGATAGCGTCCTCAAAGTTGTAACCTTTCCACGGCATAAACGCCACTTTCAGGTTTTTACCCAGTGCCAATTCACCTTTATCGGTAGAGTAACCATCCGTCAACACCTGATCTTTCAACACCTTCTGTCCTTTACGAACGATGGGCTGCAGATCGATAATTGTGTTCTGGTTGGTTTTCATATTCTTCGGAAGCGTGTAAGTTTTCACAGCAGAATCAAAGCTGATAAACTCCTCCTCTTCCGTTCTTTCATATTTTACTTTAATGGTTGTAGCGTCCACATATTCGATCACACCATCAGCCTCAGCCACCACCTGGGTGCGTGAGTCATGAATCAGCTGACCTTCAATTCCGGTACCAACGATGGGCGAATCACTGCGCAGCAGAGGCACAGCCTGACGCATCATGTTCGATCCCATGAGCGCACGGTTAGCATCGTCGTGCTCAAGGAAAGGAATCAGGGCAGCTGCAATAGATGCAATCTGCGATGGAGCCACGTCCATCAGGTCTACCTCTTCGGGTCCTACCACCGGGAAATCAGCCTCGTGACGGGTTTTCACCGTAGTTCTTACGAAAGTACCATCTTCATTAAGCGGCGCATTACCCTGTGCTACTACCAGCGGTTCCTCCTCTTCAGCAGTATAATACTTGATACCGCTTTCAGAAAGATCCACAATAGAGTCTTTCACCGTACGGTAAGGAGTAGAGATAAATCCTAAGTCATTAATTTTCGCATAAACACAGAGCGATGAAATCAGACCAATGTTCGGTCCTTCCGGTGTTTCAATCGGACAGAGACGACCATAGTGCGTATAGTGCACGTCACGAACCTCAAATCCTGCGCGTTCACGCGAAAGACCACCCGGTCCTAGTGCCGACAGACGGCGCTTGTGTGTAATTTCGGCCAGCGGGTTTTGCTGGTCCATAAACTGCGAAAGGGCGTTGGTTCCGAAGAACGAGTTGATCACTGAAGTGATACTTTTCGCATTGATCAGGTCAACGGGAGTAAACACCTCATTGTCACGTACGTTCATACGCTCACGAATAGTACGTGCCATCCGTGAAAGTCCAACACCAAACTGGTTATAGAGCTGCTCACCAACGGTACGAACGCGGCGGTTGCTCAAGTGGTCAATATCATCAACTTCCGCTTTGGAGTTGATCAGTTCCACCATATATTTGATAATCTCGATGATATCCTCTTTGGTCAGGATTTTCACATCGGGATCTATAGCAAGGTTCAATTTGCGGTTGATGCGGAAACGACCCACATCGCCCAGGTCATATCTTTTTTCCGAGAAAAAGAGGTTGTTAATTACCTCACGGGCTGATGAATCATCAGCAGGCTCAGCATTACGCAGCTGACGGTAGATATGATACACTGCTTCTTTCTCCGTATTACTCGGGTCTTTTTGCAGTGTGTTGAAAATAATGGCATAGTCACTCTGGTTCTCTTCTTCTTTGTGAACAAGGATGTGAGAAGCGCCGGTATCGATAATCTCTTCGATGTGTGAAGCTTCAATAATAGTTTCGCGATCAATCACAATCTCATTTCTCTCGAGCGAAACCACCTCACCGGTATCTTCATCAACGAAGTCTTCAATCCATGTTTTCAGAACACGGGCAGCCAGTTTTCTACCTACAGCTTTTTTCAGGTTGGTTTTATTCACCTTCACCTCTTCAGCCAGGTTGAAAATCTCCAGGATGTCCTTGTCAGTTTCAAATCCGATAGCACGCAAAAGTGTGGTAACCGGTAATTTTTTCTTCCGGTCGATATATGCGAACATCACATTATTGATGTCGGTTGCAAACTCAATCCACGATCCGCGGAACGGAATAATCCGTGCTGAATAAAGCTTGGTTCCGTTGGTGTGGAAACTTTGTCCAAAGAACACACCCGGAGAGCGGTGGAGTTGCGAAACGATAACACGCTCGGCACCATTGATAATAAAGGTACCACGCGGGGTCATATAGGGTATTGCCCCCAGATAAACGTCCTGAATCACTGTATCGAAATCCTCATGATCGGGGTCGGTACAGTAGAGTTTCAATTTGGCTTTCAGCGGTACGTTATAGGTGAGACCACGCTCAAAGCATTCAGCAATAGAATAACGTGGGGGGTCAACAAAGTAGTCTAGAAATTCAAGCACGAAGTTATTTCGTGTGTCGGCAATGGGAAAGTTCTCTGTGAAAACTTTATACAATCCCTCGGTTTTCCTTTTTTCGGGAGCCGTATCCATTTGAAAAAAGTCGTGGAAAGATTTTAATTGCACTTCCAGGAAATCCGGGTAAACCATTTGATTTTTAATGGAAGCAAAATTAACTCTTTGATTATTAGTTGTTAAAGACATTGTCAAAGATATTTTTAGATAATACGTGCAAAGAACTCAGTAATGTCAATACAGACAGAAAAAGGTTTAGACCCCCTCCATGTGGAGAGAATCTAAACCGAAAACCTGTTATCAGGTATTTTTATTTAAGCTCAACTTCAGCTCCGCCTTCTGTGAGGGCTTTTTGCAGTGCATCAGCTTCGTCTTTAGTTACACCTTCTTTAATTACTGAAGGAGCAGCATCAACCAGTTCTTTTGACTCTTTCAAGCCCAGTCCGGTCAG
>CAYPPC010000186.1:0-2917 GCA_964412435.1 uncultured Paludibacter sp. | reverse complement strand
AGTTCTTTTACCAATTTAACGATAGCCAGTTTCGCACTACCTGGTGATTTGAGTACAACGTCGAAAGAAGTTTTTTCTTCGGCTGC
This sequence comes from uncultured Paludibacter sp., assembly GCA_964412435.1. GTDB lineage: Bacteria > Bacteroidota > Bacteroidia > Bacteroidales > Paludibacteraceae > UPXZ01. The sequence continues at coordinate 2,831 of CAYPPC010000186.1, read as the reverse complement.
TGCCTCAGCGGCTGCAGGACCTGCTGCAACTGCAACTGCTGCTGCTGCCGGCTCAATACCATACTCTTCTTTCAGGATTTCTTTCAGCTCGTTAACTTCTTTAACAGTTAACTCAACTAATTCTTTTGCTATAGCTTTAACGTCTGCCATAATGATTTATTTATTTAAAATTTTATTTTTCTAAAATATTAAGTTGTGTTGTTTTGAAATTATCTCTCAGCCAGTGTATCAAGAACACCATGAATAGTGTTTGCACCAGACTGGAGTGCGGACATGACATCGTTGATCGGTGAAAGTAACATTCCGATAACATCGCCAAGAAGTTCCTCTTTACTCTTAACATTAACCAGCTCATCGAGTGTTTCGGCTCCAATATAGAAGCTTTCTTCCACATAAGCAGCTTTCAATTCAGGTTTTTTCAGCTTATTTTTCTTGCTAAATGATTTGATCAGTTTAGCAGGAGCGTTACCTGTATTGGAGAGCAGCAGTGATGTTGATCCTTTCAGGCTATCATACAGCTCGCTGTAGTCAGTTTCAAGATTATCGAGTGCCAATTTCAACAGGGTATTTTTCACAACCACCAGTTTGATATCCTGCTTGAAGCATGTTCTTCTCAGCTCGCTGGTCTGTTCTGCGTTCAAGCCGGCTGTATCAGCCAGATAGAAATGTGAATAACTGCCTATTGTTGACTGTAATTCGCTTACAAGTGTGCTTTTATCTTCCCTTTTCATATCTTCCTTTCATTAATATTAAGCATCTACTGATTTGGGGTCAATTTTGATTCCCGCACTCATGGTGCTTGAAAGATAAATGCTCTTAACATAAGTACCTTTGGCGGAAGCAGGTTTCAGTTTGATTAAAGTGTCAATAAACTCAGTAGCATTCTCAACAATCTGTTCAACGGTAAATGAAACTTTACCTACAGATGAGTGAACAATACCTGTTTTGTCAACTCTAAAATCGATTTTACCTTGTTTCACCTCTTTAACAGCAGCAGCTACATCCTGAGTAACGGTACCACTCTTTGGGTTGGGCATCAGTCCACGGGGACCAAGCACACGACCTAAAGCACCAATTTTACCCATAATAGCCGGCTGAGTGATGATCACATCGATATCGGTCCAACCGCCTTTTATTTTTTCAATATACTCGTCTAATCCAACGTGGTCGGCTCCGGCTTCTTTGGCCGCAGCTTCCTGGTCGGGGGTACACAATGCTAGAACCCTTACTTCCTTACCTGTTCCGTGAGGCAGTGACACAACGCCACGCACCATCTGGTCAGCTTTTCGGGGATCCACACCTAAGCGCACGTCAACATCAACAGACGCGTCAAATTTGGTTTTAGTAATTTCTTTTACCAAAGATGCTGCTTCCGTTAAAGTGTAGGCTTTTCCTGCTTCAATTTTTTCTAAAGCTAACTTTTGATTTTTTGTCAGTTTACTCATTATTTTAATTGAAGTTTAATTAGTTATTACTTGGAAATTCGCCTTTAATAGCGATACCCATACTACGTGCAGTTCCGGCAACCATACGCATAGCTGACTCAATTTCAAAGCAATTGAGGTCAACCATTTTGTCTTCGGCGATGGCTCTTACCTGATCCCATGTAATTCTTGCCACATGGTTACGGTTAGGCTCAGCCGAACCACCTTTAGCCTTTGAAGCTTCGAGAAGCTGCACAGACACCGGCGGTGTTTTAACAATAAAGTCGAATGATTTATCGGAATAGTAGGTGATAATCACAGGAAGAACTTTTCCTGCTTTGTCCTGGGTTCTGGCATTAAATTGTTTGCAAAACTCCATGATATTGATACCTTTGGCACCCAAAGCAGGGCCAACAGGCGGAGATGGGTTTGCCGCACCTCCTTTAATCTGCATTTTAATAAGTCCAGCAATCTCTTTTGCCATAATTCTCTTTATGTTTTGATGTTTAAAATCAGGAACTCGGGTTCACGTAACAGTTGTTACCCTTTATTCCTTTTCTACTTGTGTAAAGCTCAATTCGACCGGAGTTTTCCGCCCGAAAATTGAAACCATAACCTTCAGTTTTTTCTTGTCGCTGCTCACTTCTTCGATCAGGCCGCTGAATCCGCTAAACGGACCGGCATTGACCTTCACTGTTTCACCCACATAGTACGGCACAACAAGTTCCTCACCGGCTTCCTGCAGTTCGTCGACTTTACCAAGAATCCGATTTACCTCAGCCTCGCGGATGGGGGTTGGAATGTTGTTATTTTCGGTCAGAAAACCGAGTACGTTGGGGGTGCTGCGCAAGCGATGTTGTACTTCACTTGTCAGGTTAGCTTCGATAAGGACATAACCGGGCAGATAGCTGCGTTCTTTCACAACTTTCTTACCGGCACGCATTGTTACGACTTTTTCGGTTGGTATCAATACCTGTGAGACATAGTGAGCAAGGTCAGAATTGCGCATATCAGCTTCGATATACTCTTTCACCTTGTTCTCTTTGCCACTTATGGCACGCATCACGTACCACTTGTTTTTACTTAAATCTCCCACTTTCTTTATACCTCCTGAAATAAATTAGCCATTAAAACAACCCGTAAATAAACGTCATTACCTTCTCAAACGTAAAGTCCATTGCCCAAACCACAAGTGCAATAATGACGGAAGCTATCAATACCACCACTGCGCTGTTTGTAAGTTCCGAGCGTGTAGGCCAGGTAACTTTATGGACCAGCTCGTTATAAGACTCTTTGAAGCTGTTCGCTATTGATTTAAAAAACTTTTTAAATTTGCTCATATACACTAATAGAATTTGCACGGGTTGAGAGGCTCGAACTCCCGACACCTGGTTTTGGAGACCAGTG
>CAYPPC010000185.1:0-6189 GCA_964412435.1 uncultured Paludibacter sp. | reverse complement strand
TGAACGATGCCGGAGAACGGTTGGTTGTCACTGTTACCGAAGATAAAAAAATCCATCCTGTTCACGAAAATGAAACATTGGATGGATTTGACACATCGGTCTTATATTGTCTGGGCTGTTCCTGGAAAGGGAGCGTCAACAACCTGCTTTAACTTATCGTATAAAAAGAAAATTTAGCAATTTTTAAAGGTGGTGTTTCTGCCTCTATAGTTGTTATATCAATAATAGAACACAAAATCAAATTTAATTAATTATAACTATGCAAATACCATTTGAACCGCGCCCGGAAGGAAATACCGACGTAATGTGGCGCTACAGTAAGAATCCCGTAATCGGACGTTATCACATCCCAACCTCCAATAGTATCTTTAACAGCGCCGTAGTGCCTTTTGGCGATGGTTTCGCCGGAGTGTTTCGCTGCGACAACAAATCGGTGCAGATGAATATTTTTGCCGGTTTCAGCAAGGATGGTATCGACTGGGAGATTGAGCATGAGCCCATCAAGTTCAAACCGGGTAACACCGATATGATCGATAGCGACTATAAATACGACCCGCGGGTGGTGTGGATTGAAGACCGTTACTGGATTACCTGGTGCAACGGTTACCACGGACCCACCATCGGCATCGCCTATACTTTCGATTTCAAAGAGTTTTTCCAGTGCGAAAATGCATTTCTTCCCTTTAACCGGAACGGTGTACTTTTCCCGGAAAAAATTGATGGAAAATACGCTATGCTGAGCCGTCCGAGCGACAACGGACACACTCCTTTTGGTGATATTTATGTGAGCTACAGCCCCGATATGAAGTACTGGGGTGAGCACCGTAATGTGATGAAAGTGGCTCCGTTTGAAGACAGCGCCTGGCAGTGTACTAAAATTGGTGCCGGCAGCGTGCCCTTTATGACCAAAGATGGCTGGCTGATGTTTTATCACGGTGTAATTACCACTTGTAACGGTTTCCGCTACTCGATGGGAGCCGCAGTGCTCGATAAAGATGATCCTTCGAAGGTGCTTTACCGCAGCAAAGATTACCTGTTGGCGCCTGCAGCACCTTATGAACTGGCGGGTGATGTGCCCAATGTGGTATTCCCCTGCGCCGCTCTCACCGATGGTGAAAAAGTGGCTGTATATTATGGTGCAGCCGACACAGTGGTGGGTGTTGCCTTTGGTTATGTGGATGAAATTCTGGAGAGTATCAAGAAAAATCCACTCTAAAACTGAAATACTAAAATAAAATGAAAGCCTCAATCTGTTTTGAATAGTTTGAGGTTTTCTTTTTGTCAGGCTCAATCTATTTTTGTATTTTTGAAACTTTGTTTCATCAGGAAAAAATTATTGCCAGTTGCAGAGGTAGTGTTTTGATGCCCTGAGTTGTTATATCATATAGAAAGAAATATAAATTATCAATAAAAGCTGAGAATCATGAGACTTTTGAAATCACTTACTCTATTTGTTCTTTTAGGCCTGACTTTAGGCCTGGCGGCAAACGTTTCGGCGCAGGAACTGACGAAACTGGTGAATCCCTTTATCGGAACCACTAATTTTGGAACTACCAATCCCGGTGCTATCCGCCCCAATGGCATGATGTCGGTGACACCCTTCAACGTGATGGGATCCGATTTGAACCGACACGATAAGGACAGTCAGTGGTGGTCCACGCCTTACACCATTGTAAACAGCTATTTCACCGGATTTGCGCATGTCAATCTGAGTGGAGTGGGTTGCCCCGAACTGGGCTCACTGCTGCTGATGGCCACTGCAGGTGATCTGGATGTGAACTACGAAAAATATGGAAGTGAGTATAAAAACGAAGTGGCTTCACCCGGCTACTACTCCAACTACCTGACTAAATATGGGGTGAAAAATGAGGTGTCTGCAACTGCACGGACCAGTATTGCGCGCTTTACATTCCCGAAGGGAAAAGCTAATATTCTGCTTAACCTGGGCGAAGGCCTGACTAATGAGAGCGGTGCTTCCATGCGTCGTGTCAGCGAAAATGAGGTGGAAGGAATGAAGTTGCTCGGTACGTTTTGCTACAATCCCGAGGCGGTGTTCCCGATCTACTTTGTGATGCGGATTAATAAAAAACCGCTGGAGACCGGCTACTGGAAACAGATGCGCGAAATGACTGCCGAAGCGGTTTGGGACGATACTTCCGGTACCCGTAAAGTGTACAAACGCTACCACCGCGATATTGCGGGTGATGATATCGGCGCCTGGTTCACTTACGATGTGGATGAAGGTGAAACTATTGAGGTGCAGATGGGGGTATCCTTTGTAAGTATCGAAAATGCCCGCGAAAACTTAGATGCTGAGCAAAAAGGTTTCAATTTTGAAAAGGTAAGAGCTGAAGCTGAGCAGGAGTGGGAGAGTGCGCTTTCACGCATTCGCGTGGAAGGCGGAACGCATGATCAGCAAGTGGTTTTCTACACCGCACTGTATCACGCTCTGATTCACCCCAACTTGCTGAATGATATAAACGGTGAATATCCGGCTATGGAGAGCGATAAAATTGCTAAAACCGACAGCCGTCGCTACACCGTATTTTCCCTTTGGGACACCTACCGCAATTTCCATCAGCTGCTTACGCTGATTGAGCCAAAAATGCAGACCGACATGCTGCGTAGCATGGTGGATATGTACAAAGAGGGTGGTTGGCTGCCGCGTTGGGAGCTCTACAGCCGGGAGACATTGACCATGGAGGGCGACCCCGCCATTCCGGTGATTGTGGACAGCTGGCTGAAGGGACTGCGAGATTTTGATGTGCCTGCAGCTTATGAAGCGATGATTAAGTCGGCCACTACACCGGGCAGCGAAAACTTTATCCGCGATGATAATGATGATTACTGGGGACTGGGTTATGTGGCACTTCGCGGAAAATACGACAACTCGGTATCGCATGCGTTAGAGTATTATATTGCCGATGCGGCACTTTCGAAATTTGCAACGGCACTGGGTAAGCCGGCCGATGCAGCGAAATTCCACAAGCAGTCGCTCAACTATAAAATGTACTATTCACCGGAGTACGGTGTTTTCCGTCCCAAACTGTCGGATGGTTCTTTCTTGTCACCATTTGATCCGAAACAGGGCGAAAACTTTGAAGATGTACCCGGTTTTCACGAAGGTAGTGCCTGGAACCACTCCTTTATGGTGCCACACGATATTCCGGGCATGATTAAAATGCATGGCGGTAAGCGGAAGTTTATCAATAAGCTGCAGGAGATGTTTGATGACGGACATTATGACCCGACCAACGAACCTAACATCGCATTCCCTTTCCTTTTCAACCATGTGAAAGGCGAAGAGTGGCGCACGCAAAAAGTAGTGGCTGAGTTGCTCGAAGAGCACTTCAAAAACACCCCCGGCGGACTGCCCGGAAATGATGATACCGGTACCATGTCAGCCTGGGCACTCTTCTCGATGATGGGCTTCTATCCCGATGTGCCTACCAGCCTCGACTATGCTGTGACACTGCCCGTGTTTGATAAAATTACCCTGACACTCGATAAGGATTTTTACCCGCATGGTGATATTGTAATCGAGAAAAAACAGGTGACAAAAAATGGTGGATACATCAAAAATATCAAGGTAGACGGCAAGCGCCTGAATCGTTATTTTATCAATCACAATGACCTTGTAAAAGCGAAAAAGATTGTATTTGAGTATTGATTGGTTTCAGCTAAAATCATTCTGAAAAAAGCTAAAACATATAAAAACTAAAATGAATAAAACATCTGAAACAAATGCTGCAATAGTAGCACAGAAAAAAAGCCCCATACGCTGGATTATTTCGGTCTATTTTGCCATGGGGCTGCCCTTTATCACCCTTTCCTTAGTCTCTGTGGTGATGTTTAAAGACCTGGGAGTGGACAATGAAAAGATTGCTTTCTGGACTTCCTGGCTGATTTTACCCTGGTCGCTGAAGCCGATTTTCAGCCTGATAATGGAGACTTTCGGCACCAAGCGCCACTATATCATCATCACCGAGCTGTTGTCGGCGTTGATGTTCGGACTGATCGTATTTGCGCTTCCCTTGCCCAACTTCTTTGCCATTACGCTGGCTTTGATGGGGGTGATTGCGCTGAGCGGTTCCATGCATGATATTGCAGGTGACGGTATCTATTTAGATGAACTCGACCGACAGACACAGAGTAAATATTCCGGCTGGCAGGGGGCGTTTTACAATATGGCCAAAGTACTTGCCAATGGCGGACTCGTTTTTCTGGCAGGCTGGCTCAGTCGTAAATATGACCTTGAAATAGTACAGTCGTGGCGGGTAATTATCGGTATCTTAGGTGCTATTATGCTCATAATGGCACTGCACCATATCCGGGTTCTTCCCTCGGGGCGTGTGCGCGAGCGTGGCGAAAGCTTCAATGAGAAATGGAAAGAGTTAGGTGAGATTATCAGCACTTTTTTCAAAAAGAAATATATTTTCTACTACCTCATTTTTATCTTCCTTTTCCGCTTTGCGGAGGGGCTGGCAATGAAAATTGTACCCATTTTCCTCAAAGAGGGAGTAGAGCTGGGCGGTATCGGACTCAATAACGAGCAGTACGGACTTATTTTTGGTACTTTCGGTACTATTGCATTTATTGCAGGTTCCATTCTGGCCGGTTACTTTGTTTCCGGCAGGGGACTGAAAAGATCTCTGTTTATTCTGGCACTTTCGTTCAATATCCCTTTTGTTGTTTATCTGCTGTTTGCCATCTATCAACCTTCTCAGGTCTCTGTGATTGGCTTGGGAGTGGTGTTTGAATACTTCGGTTACGGATTTGGTTTTGTGGGACTGATTCTCTTTATGATGCAGCAAATTGCCCCCGGAAAGCACCAGATGGCGCATTATGCATTTGCCAACAGCCTGATGAATTTAGGGGTGATGGTGCCGGGAATGATCAGCGGTTATCTGAGCAACTGGCTTGGATTTAAAGGCTTCTTTATCTTAGTGATGCTGGCCACAATTCCGGCCCTGCTGATTACCTGGTTTGTACCCTTCACCTACGACGACTCCAAGGCGAAAGCCTGATGATACATAAGTTGGTCAGGGTAGCTAATTGACTCACCCTGCCAAAATGTCCCATAATCTGCCAAAACTAATCTCATATTGGTTTTGGCAGATTTATTGTTAATGTGAGGGTACAGAATTGATAAAAAATAAAAGAATAATATAGTATGAAGTCTAAAAAGAAAAAAGACGAAAAAGAGCTGCTCGAAGAGCTGGATGAGATGCTGCTCAACGAGGAGCAGCCGGAGAAAGAGAGTGAAGAAACTACAGATTCCGAAGATCAGGAGCTGCCGGCCGGTGATGACTGGCAGCAAAAATGCGAAGAGCTCTCCGATAAAAATCTTCGCCTGATGGCTGAGTTCGATAACTACCGCAAACGCACATTAAGCGAAAAAGCCGAGTTAATTAAAAATGGCGGTGAGCGTGTTTTTATAGATATTCTGCCCCTGATTGATGATTTTGAGCGTGCCCTGGCCGCAATGGATAACACCGAAGATGTGGAGTCTGTAAAAGAAGGGGTGAATCTGATTTATGATAAGTTTCTCGGTTTCCTGAGTAAAAACGGAGTGACTGAGATCCCCACCGAAGATGAGGTTTTTGATGTGGATGTGCACGAAGCGGTAACCACATTCCCGGCTCCGTCGGAGGAGATGAAAGGTAAAATTATCGACTGCACAGCGAAAGGATATAAGTTGCATGACAAGGTGATTCGTTTCGCAAAAGTGGTAGTCGGCGAGTAAATTGTTTAAGTTATAAAAAGGGAAAGACCGGGTCTGTTCCCTTTTCACACATTAAAAACAGTGACAAAATGTCAAAAAGAGATTACTATGAAGTGCTGGGGGTAACAAAAAGTTCCTCAGCTGATGAAATCAAAAAAGCTTACCGGCAGAAAGCGATTCAGTATCACCCGGATAAAAACCCGGATGATAAAGAGGCGGAAGAGAAGTTTAAGGAGGCTGCCGAAGCGTATGAGGTGTTGAGCGATCCGCAGAAAAAGCAGCGCTACGACCAGTTTGGCCATGCCGGAATGGGTGGTGCAGCCGGTGGTGGCTTTAGTGGTGGTGGCATGAGCATGGAGGATATCTTTGCCTCTTTTGGTGATATCTTTGGAGGTCATTTCGGAGGCTTTGGCGGTTTCGGAGGCTTTGGCGGGGGCGGTGGTCAGTCCCGACCGAGAGTGCGC
>CAYPPC010000184.1:0-6194 GCA_964412435.1 uncultured Paludibacter sp. | reverse complement strand
ATGGACCTCAGCTGATCTGACTCTTGATAATATACTCGATGAGTGGAGTCGTGAGTTTTATGCTGAAGGCCGTCGACGTGTTGACCTTGTGCGGCACAATAAATTTGCCGGAGAGGTGAATTATAACTGGGAAGGCAAAGGAGATGCAAAAACTGGCAAGAATATTGAGGATAAATATAATATATATCCAATACCCAATAGTGACCTGGTGGCTAACAAAAAACTTAAGCCGTCTGAAGGTTATTAATGTGATGGGATTTGAGTTTGTATATAGAAACACAATAAACTAAATTATTAATTAAAAATTAAACACAAATGAAAAACTTGAAATTTATTTTTGCATCACTGTTGATGGTATCAATGGTGCTGGTTTCTTGTAAAGGAAAAGATCCTGTAGTACTTCCCGATGAAGAGCTGGACTATCCTGAGTTAGTTGCGTCTGCAGGTAAAATTATTATTGCTGCAAAATTTGAAACAGAGCCGTGTAATGATGTGGTGTTTATCGGAACTCACGTAGGCTGGGATGCGAGCGATGTATCTAAATTACCTAAATTTACTCCGGTAGGAACAGTTGATGGAAAAGAGTGGGAAGGCTGGTATAAAGTTGAAGTAAGCCTGGAAGACGCTGCTGACGAGATAGAAGGAGTTAACTATGTTCTTGCCGGTAAACCTGTACAATTAGACTCAGAAGGTAAATTTGACTGGTCTTATCAGGTTGGTTATGACGAAGAATCTGATGTTGTTGTGAAATCCGGAGATGTAGATGTTTACGAAGGTTATGCCGGTGAGTGTGACATTTTTTATGCATCTAATGAGCCTATCGCAATCATCTTTAGTAAATGGAAAAAAGATCCTTGTGTTGGTGTTGCAAAGCATGACTATACATTCACTGTTACTGTGCCGGAAGGAACACCTTCTGAGGCTGATATCTTTATTGTTGGAGATTTCAAAGGCGACTACTCCAATTGGACAGCTGATGCTGAAGAAATGAAACTGACAAAACAGTCGAATGGTACATATACTATTACTCTGAATGATGTTGCTGAAGGAACAGAGTACAAATATGTGTTGAACGGTTCATGGGATTATGAAGAGTTAGCAGCCATTGAAGATGGTGCCGATTGTGCTGAACCTATTAACAATAGAAAAACAGGCAGTTCTAAAACTATTGCAGATAAAGTGGAAAACTGGAGAGGCGTAACTGCTGAAAGATGTGAATAGACTTTATTTATAACATTTAATTATAAGCATGAGAGGGGTGAATTTATATCGCTCTTCTCATGTTTTTTTACAGGGTATCATGAGAAAAACCATACTTTTTTGTTTGATTCTTTTTGGACATTTAGCTACTCCTTTGACTGCTACAAAACCAACTGTTTATGTCGATACGAAAGGGGTGATGCGTTATAGTGATAATAAGGCGGAAGCTTCATTCTTTGGTGTAAATTATACTTTGCCATTTGCGCATGCTTATCGAGCAGTCAATTATTTAGATCTGAATCATAAAGAAGCAATCAATAAAGATGTCTATCATTTTGCCCGACTTGGCTTTAATGCTTACCGAATCCATATTTGGGATGTGGAAATAGCCGATAGCTTAGGGAATTTATTAGAAAATGATCACTTAGACCTGCTTGATTATTTGATTTTTAAATTGAATGAGCGGGATATCAAAGTGGTTGTTACGGCTATGACAAATTTTGGAAATGGTTATCCGGAACGGAATATTGATACCGGTGGTTTTTCGTATCGCTACGACAAATGCGAAATTCACCACCATCCTGAAGCTTTGAAGGCTCAGGAGAACTATCTGACGCAATTAGCAAAACATATAAATCCATACACTTCAAAAGCCTACGTCGATGATGAAAATATCATCGCTTTTGAAATAAACAACGAACCTTGCCATTCTGCTGAACCTAAACAGACCACAGAATACATCAACCGAATGGTGCGTGCCTTGAAAAATGCAGGAAATAAAAAACTACTGTTCTACAATGTGAGTCATAACTTAGATCATGTAGAAGCTTATTATAAATCCAATATTCAGGGTACTACTTACCAGTGGTATCCTACCGGTTTGGTGGCCGGAAAAAGCAGAATTGGGAATTTCCTTCCTTATGTGAGTGATTACAATATACCATTTAAGCAGGTAAAAGGCTTTGCCAATAAAGCTAAAATGGTGTATGAGTATGATCCGGCAGATAATCTTTACGGTTACATTCATCCGGCTATCGTTCGCTCATTTCGTTCAGCTGGTTTTCAGTGGATAACACAGTTTGCGTATGACCCCATTGATATGGCGCAATTCAATACGGAATATCAAACACACTACCTAAACCTGGCATATACGCCACAAAAGGCGATAAGTATGAAGATTGCAGCAGAAGCTGCACGCACATTAACTTTGAATAAATCTTACGGAATTTATCCCAACGATACTATTTTTGGTGATTTCAGAGTGAGTTATCTGCAAAATTTGAGTGAGTTAAACAGTGAGGAGAAGTTTTATTATTCAAACAATACCAAAACGGCGGTGAAAAATATTCATTCGCTACGTTCAATTGCAGGTTATGGTAATTCACCGCTTGTTCAATACGATGGTTTGGGCGCCTATTTCCTAGACCGGTTAGAAGAGGGAGTCTGGCGGTTAGAGCTTATGCCGGATGCTGTTGTAGTTAATGATCCTTTTCAAAAACCTTCGTTTCGAAATGAACCGGTGAAAATTATTTGGAACCGTTGGGATTTTACATTGAAACTACCGGACTTTGACGGTGAATTTACTATTGAAGGTATTAATCAAGGAAATTCATACCGGGCCAATTCTGAGAAAGGTTTAATCCCGCAGATTCAACCGGGTACCTATTTGTTAAAGAAAAAAGGAGTAACTACCCGGACAAACTGGAATACAGGCTCCTCTTTTGGCTCAATTCGTTTGGGTGAGTTTGTTGCCCCAAAATCTAACCTGAGCACTTGTGATCTGGTGCATAAGGCGCAATACAGTATTGAAGAAGGTGGTGTTTTAGAGATTCATGCTCAGGTGTTTAGTCAATCAATACCCGACTCGGTGCTGGTTTATCAGGATAATATCTCTTTCTGGAATAGCCATAATCCCTATCATAAAATGGAAAAGGGAACAGGCTATAATTATAAAGTTTCTTTGCCGGTTGATACGAGGTTTTCACGTTTTCGATATAATATTGTGGTATATTACGGTGCCGAAAGCTACACTTTCCCACAGGGCTTAGCCGGAATGCCATTGGATTGGGATTTTACGGATTATGCATATTATTCAACCCGGGTTGTAAATTCTACTGACCCGGTTATACTTTATACCGCCGGTGAATCTACAGGCTTTGAGGCTTATATGATGCCGAAGTGGGGGCGGTTGAGTCAAGCTACGGTAGCCTCAACACCCCTTAAAAAAGCGGTCAATAAAATCAAATTTTATTTAAGTGATGAAACACCGGAGTTATTCCTCCAAAAAGAGATAAAAGAGATACTAGGGAATCGTGGTAGCAAATTGCAGACAAGTCGGTATCTTTGTTTAACACTGCCGGAAAGTCCCCGGTTTTTGGAAGTGGGTTTTGTTACTGATATGGGTTTTACCTATAAAAAAGAGGTTGAAGTTGAAGGAGTGGTGGTTAAAGTCCCTTTGGATGAGCTGAAACAAACCAAAACGGTTTTGATTCCGCAAGCCTACCCGGAATTTATGCATAAGTTTTTTGAGCCGGATTCGGAGTTGCCTTTTGATTTGCGAAAAGCAGAAAAATTGGAGATTTCTATGCGAGGAGTAAAGGGTGAAGCAGGTTCTGTTAGTATTGAATCAATTTGGATTGAATAAGTTAATTGAATATGAAAAGAATAAAATTAGTTTTTTCGCTTTTTTTGCTGACATTTGTTTTTTCATCTTGTGAGCGAGAAGAGACTTCCGGAACATTACAGGGTTTCGCAAAAGGTGCCGACGTAAGCTGGATTACCGAAATGGAGAAAAGTGGCCGGAAGTTTTATACAGCAGATGGTAAAGAGATGGAGGGCATGGCACTGCTGAAAAGTCTCGGTATGAACACTATTCGCTTGCGGGTTTGGGTGAATCCTGCGGATGGCTGGTGCAACTTAGAGGAAATGATGGTAAAAGCAAGGCGTGCTCACCAATTAAATATGCGTTTGATGATAGATTTTCACTACAGCGATATTTGGGCTGATCCCGGAAAGCAGTTTAAGCCGAAAGCCTGGGAGAATTTGTCCTTCGAAGAATTAAAAGAGGCTGTTTCGGAGCATACTACAGAGGTATTGACTGCGCTTAAAAAAGAAAAAATTACTCCGGAGTGGGTGCAGGTCGGTAATGAAACCGGCAATGGCATGCTTTGGGAAGATGGAAGAGCTTCAGTAAGCATGAAAAACTATGCTGAACTCAATAATGCCGGTTATGATGCGGTAAAAGCCGTTTTTCCGAAGGCAAAAGTGATTGTACATATTCATAATGGCTTTGATAACAATCTGTTTCGCTGGATTTTTGACGGATTGAAGAAAGAGGGTGGCAAATGGGATGTGATCGGTATGTCGCTTTATCCTTCTCAGAATAACTGGAATGGGATGGTGAACAATTGTATGAACAATGTGAAGGATATGATATCCCGTTACGATACAGAGGTGATGATTTGTGAAGTGGGTATGCCCTGGGATCAGGCAGAAACTTCAAAAGCATTTCTAAGTGATTTAATCAGCAAAGCAAAGTCAATTCCTGATGGAAAATGTTTAGGAGTTCTTTATTGGGAACCACAATCCTATCGAAACTGGAAGGGCTACACGCTGGGTGCCTTTGATAATTCCGGTAAACCAACTGTAGCTTTAGAGGCATTTAAAAATTAAATAAGGACAATAATAAAAACCATAAAATATGAAACTGAATAAAACTGTTTTACTTTTATTGCTAATTTCATTCACGTTTTTTTCCTGTAAACCTGATGAACCGTTAAGACCGGACAATCCGGATGTAGTAGAGGATAGCAACGGTTTAGCATACAGCCCATCAGAGCCAGATGCAGATGGAGATTTGACCATCTCATTTAACGCAAATAAAGAGTCTCAGCTTTATAACTACGAGGGTGATGTCTATGTGCATATCGGTGTTGTGAGCGAGGGAACCTGGATGTTTGTGCCGGCAGACTGGAACAAAAATCTTCCCAAATGCAAAATGAACAAAAAGGGGGATAATAGTTGGGAAATTAAGCTGACACCTTCGATTCGTCAGTGGTTTGGCGCGGGAGAGACTCCTGTTAACAGAATCGGTATTGTGATTCGCAGTGCAGATGGATCTAAAAAAGGAATTATAGAAGACTCCTTTATTCCGGTTACGGATAATAAGTATAAAGGTTTTGAGCCGGGTGAGGTGAAAAATGCTTCGCTGCCGACGGGTGTAAAGCATGGAATTAACTATATCGACAATTCCACGGTTACATTGGTGCTTTACGACAAAGATAAAAACGGAAAACGCAAAGATTACGCGCATATCATTGGTGATTTTAATGACTGGACACTAAGCAATGATGATAATTCTCAAATGTTTCGTGATGAGGATACCGGTTGCTGGTGGATAACACTGAAAAACTTAGATGCAACGCGCGAATATGCATTCCAGTACTATTTAGGTGATAAGTCGGGTGAAACTATTCGTCTGGCGGACGCTTATGCTGAAAAGATTTTTGATCCGAACAATGATAAATATATCCCAGCAAGCACCTATCCTGAAAATAAAACTTCACCTGCTAAAGCAATTGGCATTTCATCGGTTTTCAAAATTCAAAAGGACAATTATACCTGGAAAGTTCCGGATTTTGAGGCTCCCGCTCCCGATAATTTAGTGATTTATGAACTATTATTGCGTGATTTTACCGCTTCGGGTGATTTGAACGGTGCCATGGAGAAGTTAGATTATCTCCAAAGTTTAGGTGTTAATGCCATTGAACTGATGCCGGTGCAGGAGTTTGACGGCAATGACAGCTGGGGCTACAATCCCGCTTTCTTCTTCGCAATGGATAAAGCTTACGGTACGAAAACCATGTACAAAGAGTTTATCGATGCTTGTCATGAGCGTGGCATTGCGGTGATTTTAGACGTAGTGTATAACCACGCCACCGGTGCACAACCCTTTGCTAAATTGTGGTGGAATGCCGGAGCCAATAAAACGGCTT
>CAYPPC010000183.1:1733-6270 GCA_964412435.1 uncultured Paludibacter sp. | reverse complement strand
CTGAAAGGTTGGGAAACACTGGGACGCACCGTGGAGTATATACGCAGCAATTACCCCGATCAGTTTATTATTGCTGACGCAAAAAGGGGGGATATCGGCAACACTTCAGCCATGTATGCCCGCGCCTTTTTTGAAAGCATGGATTTTGACTCCATCACCGTGGCACCCTATATGGGCGAAGATAGTGTAACACCTTTTCTCGGTTATGATAACAAATGGGTGATTCTTCTGGCGCTCACCTCCAATAAAGGAGCTTCCGATTTTCAACTGATGGAAGAGAATGGTGAAAAACTGTATGAAAGAGTGCTGAAAACCTCACAAACCTGGGGCTCTGAAGACAATATGATGTACGTTGTTGGTGCCACACAGGCTGAAATGCTCAGCGACATCCGTCAAATTATTCCGAATCACTTTCTGCTCGTACCGGGCGTTGGTGCACAGGGGGGCAGTTTGCAAGAGGTAGCTCAACACGGTCTCAACAGTGAGTGCGGACTCTTAGTTAACTCTTCGCGCCAGATTATTTACGCTTCTGCTGAAAAGGATTTTGCTGAGGCTGCACGCAGCGAAGCAGAAAAAGTACAGCAGGAGATGCAGGCAATCCTTGAAAACGCTAAAATTATCTGATAAAAAAATATCTAAAACTCATATACCAATACGCTTTCACCTCAAAAATGAAAGCGTATTGTTTCAATATCAATATTTGATATGAAAATCTTTTCGACAATGATGAAAGTAAAAAGCCGCTACATCAAACTACTGATAATACTTGTAACGTTTTCGCTCAGCACCACCCTGTTTGCACAGGAAAACGACACTCTGAGAAGCGATAAGCATGAAATTACCTTCTATGTTATTCCACAGGTAAGAGAAATTAAATGGGACACCCCCGCCTCTCTGCTGAAAAGTGCTGTCAGTTGTTACATCCACGCCGGATTAAGGAAAAACTATTATGTGCTCGGACATATCATCACAAAAGTGGAGTCTCCCCTGCTCGATTCAGTAAGCTATTTCGCAATGAACGGTGCCGTACAAACCGAAAAAGTGAGTATGCTGTTAAACGGCAAAATCGGCTTTGGTATTTTGGGTATCAATATGCAGGGAAGAATGGAGCCGATGAATGAAGCCTTGCGGTCCATTGAGTTTTACTCAAAACGTGATAAAGTGGCCTTTATCCGTTACAGCGTAAATGAAGAGGCGATTAGCAGAATATTGCGCTTTGTAGATTACTACAAAAGTCCCAATCCCTGTGGCGTTCCGCACAGTAAATACTACAACGGAGCCTTGAATCCCATCTATGAGAACGAAGGAGCTGCCTGCTCTTCATTCGGCATTGCCTTGCTGGATGTAGCCGATTTGCTGCCCGAAGAGGCAGAAGAGGAGTGGATGGTTGACATCAATATCCCACTGGAGCTGATTGGCGGTGAAATCAATGATTCCCACAAAGTGAAATGGCGCAGAATCCTGAAAGCTAAAGAGTGGCACAGCGGAGAAGGCATTGAGGGTGAGGACTATGCCAAATACAATGTGTATGACCCCATCTATATTTTTGACTGGATCAGAGCGCTCAACAAGCAAGGTGGCGATGAGAGATTCACACCCGAAAAAGAGGGTAAAATAATGGGCTTATACTCTGACAAAAGTGAACTGACTTATGAAAAT
The DNA here is from genome assembly GCA_964412435.1 of uncultured Paludibacter sp. Classification (GTDB taxonomy): domain Bacteria; phylum Bacteroidota; class Bacteroidia; order Bacteroidales; family Paludibacteraceae; genus UPXZ01. Next base: position 4,611 of record CAYPPC010000183.1, on the reverse strand, counting down.
GATGAAATCCTGAAGAAAAGGGATGATATTACTTTCTTTGTGCAGAAATTCTTTGAAGAGATCAAATGTGCGGAAGAGACTTCCGATGAAACTGAAATTGAAATTGAGGCTGAAGAAACTGAAACTGTAGAAGAGAAGAATTAAGTCATTTAGAAAACTTTATAAACTAATATATCATGCTTTGTCTGCTTTCACCTGCAAAAATACAGAATTTCAGTTCACCTGCTCCGGTAAGCAAATTCACGCAACCCGCGTTTATTGCTGAAGCTGCTTCTCTCATCGAACAGTTGCGCAGCTACTCGGTGAATGAGCTGGCCGGAATGTTGAAAGCAAATCTGAAAATTGCAGAGAGCAGTGCCAACAGCTATCACCGGTGGCATATGCCCTTTGACACCAAAAATGCCAAACAAGCCGGGTTTGTTTATGATGGTGAGGCTTTCCGGGGTTTAGACTCCGAAACAATGAGTACACCAACGATTGATTATCTGCAAAATCATCTGATTATTTTTTCCAGTCTCTACGGCATGCTGCGTCCGCTCGATCTGATTCAGGCTTACCGCCTCGACCAGCTGACAAGATTCAAAACAGAAGCCGGCCAAAATCTCTATAAGTTCTGGAAAGAGAAACTGACAGCCGCTATGGCTGAAGCCTTAAAAAAATCAGATAATCCCGCCTTTATAGCCAATCTTGCTTCTGCAGAATACTTTAAAATCATCGATTGGAAAAAGCTGAATGTAAAAGTACTGGACTTTGAGTTCCTGCAGTATCAGCCCGATACAGACAGTTACAAACAGATAACGATTTACACTAAAAAAGCCCGTGGTATGATGGTGCGCTTTATTGCCGAACATCAGATTGCAGATCCGGAAGAGCTGAAAGCTTTTTCAAGCGATGGTTACTGGTTTAGTGAAGAGCTTTCAGATGATTCGAAGCTGGTTTATATCCGATAAAAAATGTGCACAACCATAAATCACTTTATAGCTGTGCACAGTCCAGAAAAAACAACAATACTAATCTATCTCTTTCTGTCAAGAGAAAACTCATTTACCATTTAACGATTAATTCATCACTGAAGTCAGACTGCCAGCCCGATAGGTTGACCGCTTTTACTCTGTACTTTACAGTTTCGCCTTCCTTATAAACCTTATCGGCCAGTTCTGCTTTCATCAGATCTGTTTTGTAAGTAATATAAGGAGACTCATTCAAAGACCGATACACAACAAAACGCACATCTTCCTTCAAGGGGAACTTCCAGCTTAGTCGGCAAGCTTTGTTTTGCTCATCAATCCGGTAGGTCAGTCCGCTGATTGCATCCAGTTTTTTCACAATATAAGCAGTGGCACGCAGCACTCCCGGAGTCTCCGAGCTTAAGCCAGCATCGTCTGTCACCTGCACTTTATATTCATATTTTTTCCCGGCCACGACATCTTTATCCACATATACCATTACTGCTTCAACGCCCGGTTTCTCATTTTTAATTTCAGCAAACTCACCCTTACCGGCCTCTTTTCTCAAGATGGAATAATCTGCCACATCATCCGAAGGACTTGAATACCACTGCAGCTCAATCCCCTCTTCCAGGCTGCGGCTTCCAATAAACACGGGACTTGCCGGTGGCACAATATCCGGTTTTTTCAATGTGAGCATATCCGAGTACGGACTGTGATTGGAGCGGTGGTCAAGAGCTACCACTTTGTAGTGGATCTCTTTGGTGAGCACCTTCAGCGGAATGCTGTCCTGCCACACGGTATCCATCACATGGTGCGGAGTAACCCGGTGGAAAGTGTGATCTTCGTTGTTGCTGAAATAGACATAGTAGCCTTTCAGGTCCTTCTCCTCACCCAGCCTCCAACGCAGCGTCACAACCCCAGTTTTACTGATTTCACCCTCCAGTCCCACCGGTTGTGCCGGTGGAATGCTGTCGATAGTTCCGGCATAAACCGGCGAGGAAACATTCACATTTCCCTCTTTATCAAAAATTCCGATAAAGTAGTAGTTATGATTCAACTCATTGAAGTTTTCATCGACAAAACTACGCGTTCCGGCTGCAAGCGGTTCGGAGGTGAGTTCCACAAAGCCCTGATCAATCTCATTACTTTTAGAAATGCGGAAACCGACAATATCTTTATCGGATTGACTCACCTCCCAGCTGATCTTCATCCGGCCATTGCCTAAATAATCAGTCTGGATATTATAAGGTGCATCTGGTCGTGTGCGGTCAACAGCCTGTGCTTTGATATCATCAGAAAGCGGGCCTGTTGTGGCATAAGCCGTTAAACCCTCGATGCGATACAGGTAAGATTTGTAGTTATAATCCACTGAATCGCGGTAAACATACTTGGAATCATCTTTATAAGCGAGTGTTGACACCGGAATGCTATTGATTTTTCTCCAGCTTTTGCCGTCATTGTCTGAACGGAACACATTGAATGCCGAATAATAGTTTCTGTAAAAATCTCTGTCCCAAAGCAGATCAATGGCATTTTCACCGGAGTAAATCTCCACATTTTCTATTTTGGGATAGGTCTCTTCTTCACAAATCAGTCCGGTGCTTCCCTGCAGAGCAATAAAATCATCATCCGGATGATCTACCAGTACATTATAAAGATATGTGGCCCCTTTACGCACCTTCGTATCATCATAGCGAAGCGCAGCTGCAAGTGCCGCCTCCCTGCTAAACTCAGCAGCCAGCATACAGGCAGCAAACAGATTCTGAAACTGATCTGCCTTCTCCAGGAGATTGTCCTCAGTCATCGGTCTCAGGTCACGCTCACCATGAATTGCCTGTCCGGCCACCATCAGCATGGTGTCGGTGGGGTTTTCCTTTACTTTTAAGCGCCACGCCTCCAGTGTCAGAGGCTTCACGCGGGCGATGGTG
>CAYPPC010000183.1:0-1723 GCA_964412435.1 uncultured Paludibacter sp. | reverse complement strand
CTCTCCGGTAACATCCAGCTCAGCGCGCACAATGACGTAACCATAGTCGTTGGCTACCGCCCAAAATCCGGCCGATGAAGGTACCCAGCGCAACACCACTTTATTTTCCTTTTCAAAATAAGCAGAAATAAGCTGCACATGATCTGTACTGTCTTTCCCTACCTGAGCAAATGCTTTTCCCATAAAAAGCATCAGCAATGCTGTGAACAATAACTTTTTCATCTTTTTATATTTTCTGTTTATAATGTTATAAAACTATTTACAACATTTTTGTTCATTTTATTCTACAAACTTATGGAGTGCTTGTAAACTGCATCCTGTACACGGAACCAAACTGATCATTTCCGAGAGCATCCGGATAGACATACTGTATTCCGAAATACTGCACCTCTCTTTGTTTTCTGAAATCCACATAACTATACTGTTGCTGTGTTCCGGAGCGGTTTATTTGGTTGAGATAGTTCGCTCTTTCAACAGAAGTCATTAAGCTTGATATCGCTCTCGTTTCGACCATGTTAGTGAAATTTATTTTTTTCGTCACACTGGAGTTATAAAAATCTACCAGCTGATTTCTGTATCTCTTATATTCACCCACAGCAGTTATAGCAGGTCTGAAGTAGATAGTTGTAGCACCGGAAACTAAAGTATTTGATCCGTACAGATTAGGTGTATAACTGGTATTAGAGCTTGTATACACTCCTGCCAAACCTCCCGGGGTCCGTACTCCTGAAACAGATTGCGGCTGATTGAATGCATCCACCACTACACTTCTTGACAAAGGAGACAAAATACCACTATTAGCACCAATGCCTACTCTTTGCATAATAGCAGGATAGTCCACCGCATAGGTTATACTTGCAACTCTGCTGGTGTTATAGCCCTGGCTGCTGACTCTGCTTATCACTGTATTTGCCATACTTTTCGATGTTATTGCATCTTTATCCAGTTTTGGATAGATTACATATTGCATATAGGCATTCACAGGCAGCGTGCTTACCGGAATAGCCGGCGAAGGACGATAACTGCTCTGAGCCGGAAGCTGCCATCTGAACTTGATGCGCGACGTGAAGGTTTTACCTCCGCTTACCACACTGAAGTCATTGACATCAAATGTTTCAAAACTCTCATCAAGGTCATTATTCAATTCATAAGAATCGAAACTTCCGGAATACTTTTGAACATCCCAGTTACCTTCTGCCTGCAGTTTCTGAGCCATAGTGTCATATTTTGAGGTTTTGAAGTAATAGGAATACAGCTGTGTCTCATGCTCACCCACATTTTCCGAAGGCAGGGTAATTTTCTTATACTGATTAGATTTCACCGTGCTCTCGCCTATAGTTTTCATCAGGTTCACAATTTTGAGACCATCCGGCACCTCCACTGAGAGTTGCTGATTACCACCGCCATATCCGAGTGTGCTCAGCGGATCTGATTGCACAGGCTTATCTTCCCGAATAAACTGCACGCAGTAAATTTTGTCATTTTTCAGCTGAGAAACATTAAAGATCAATCCATACTTACCTGTAATCAATCTTGCCGGAACAGTGAAGCTCTCCTCACCCGGAGTTGAAAATCTTGCATAGAAGTAGGTCGTATAACCACTACCCTTTTCATTCAGGAATGAGTTGCCCCCCTGACGGGTGCGAATAAACGCCTGACCAAAACTGGTTTCTCCCTTGAAGAAGTTTTGCTGATTGATATAAGGATATGTAAACGCCAGGTT
>CAYPPC010000182.1:4802-6358 GCA_964412435.1 uncultured Paludibacter sp. | reverse complement strand
CAAGCTTTTCCACGATGGGAAAGAGCTATTTAATCAGCGAAAATGGGCTGCATCGTATCGCAACTTTGAGGATTTTCTCAAAAATGCCGAAGCCACCAATGCCGGCATGATTCAGGAAGCTGAATATTTGCTGGCAAGCAGTGCCTACGAAATGCGGCAGGATAATGCCTCCAGACTTCTGAACCATTATTTTGACAAGCACCCCTACTCGCCCTATCAGGACCGGGTTTATATGATGCTTGGTATGCTCGAGTATGATGCACGAAACTACCAAACTGCTCTCAACTATTTCAGGATAGTGGATGACTCGCATCTGGTTAAAACCGAAAAGGAGAAGTACCTTTTCACCCGTGGATATGCCAATATTGCTACAGATAATATTGGTGCTGCGCTTGATATTTTCAATACTCTGAAGCAGATGAATGCGGCACAACTGCCTGCTGCACGCTACTATGCGGGGTATTGCGAATACAGACTCGGCAACTACACCGACGCCCTGCCCGACCTGCTGGCGGTAGAGAAGCATCCGGAGTTTGAGAACCTGGCTCCCTATTACGTGGCTCAGATCTACTATTCGCAAAAGAATTTTGCAGAGATGGAAAAGCGGGCCGAGATGCTACTTAAAAAACACCCCAACAATCTGAACAACGCTGAAATTTACCGCATGCGCGGTGAAAAAGCGTATGCCGATGCCAACTACCCGGTCGCCGTGGAAAACCTGAAAAAATATGAATCGATATTTCCGCAGGTGCTCCGCAACGATATGTACTATCTGGGGGTTAGTTTGCTGAAAACAGGCGATCCGGCGGATGCCGTAAAATACTTATCGCAAGCCGCCACCGGCAGTGATGAGATGAGCGAAAGTGCCTATCTGCAATTAGGTAATGCCTATGTTGCTTTGGATCTGAAGGAGAATGCACGTCTCGCTTTTGAAGCGGCCACGCAGACCAACTTCAACCCGCAGGTACGCGAAGAGGCACTCTTCAACTACGCGTTGACCAGCTATGAAACAAGCAGCGCCTTCGGCGAATCAGTTAATGCTTTTGAGCAGTTTATCCGGGAGTTTCCGGAGTCCAAAAACATCGACAAAGCTTATGATTATTTGTCAACTGTTTATCTCACTTCCAAAAACTATGAGGCTGCCTATACCTCCATTCTAAAGATTAAAACACTCACTCCCAAGCTGCGCGATGCCAAGCAGTATTTAGAGTATCAAATTGGAACTGAGTTCTTTACACAGGGGAATTACCCCAAAGCCATTGAGCTTTTCACCAAAGCTATTCAGTCTGCACCCAACGGTAAATATCTGGCTGATAGCTATTTCTGGCGCGGCGAATCTTATTACCGCAGTCACGAGTATGCCCGTTCGGCCAATGACTTCAACAGCTTCTTTAAGCTGCCCACAGCCAAAAACAACGCCAACTATTCAGCGGCCTTTTATTCTCAAGGTTACGCCTGGTTTGCTCAGAAAAACTACTCCGAGTCGCTCAACTGGTTTACTCGCTATCTGAACGAGGAGAGCAACAAAAGCTCTTCGACCTATACCGATGCACTCA
>CAYPPC010000182.1:902-4792 GCA_964412435.1 uncultured Paludibacter sp. | reverse complement strand
ATTTCAGTCTGCGTAACTTTACCAAAGCAGATGAGTTTTACCAAAGAACCATTAAAAGCAACTACAACGGTGATTATGCCTTGTTCCAGTCGGCCTATATCTCCGGACTCAATAAAAACTACGGTCTGAAGGTGACCAAATTAGAAGAGCTGCTGACGCAGTTTCCCAACTCAGAATATGGCGATGATGCGCTGTATGAGATTGGTCGTTCCTATTTGATGCTCGACAATAATCCCAAAGCGATTGACAGCTACCGCCGTCTTATCGAGCGCTACCCCAACAGTCCGCTGGCTGCCAAATCGGAGCTGGAGACCGGCCTGATTTTACTCAACGGAGGAGAAGATGCGAAAGCCACTGAAATGTTTAAGAAAGTAATTGCCAACTACCCGGCCAGCGAAGAGGCGGGAACAGCTTTGGAGAGTTTAGAGACCATCTACATCTCCTCCAACCGGGTTGATGAATACCTCAGCTATGCCAAATCATTAGGCAAACAGATTGAAGCCGGCACGCTCTCGAGAGCCGACTCCATTCAGTATATCGCTGCTGAAAAGCTGCTGATGGATGGCAAAACAGAGGAAGCCATAGCCGGATTTAAGAACTATCTGAATAAGTATTGCCCCGGCGGAAATTACTGCACACTGGCTCAATACCACCTGGCTGAACTCTACTACAGCAGCGGCGACAAGGCAAAAGCCCTGACCGAGTATGATAAAATTATCAATACCCGCGGTAATCCCTATATTGAAAATGCAGCCCTGCGCTGTGCCGAAATCAGCTTTGACAATAAAGAATATGAAGCTGCTATGGCTTATTTCAAACGTTTAGAGATTGTGGCTCAAAGCAATGATAATAAAAACATTGCCCGCTTAGGTGTGTTGCGCACCGGCTACTTTCTCAACAATACCGAGGAGACTATAAAAATTGCCGGAGAAATTGTGGCCGATCCCAAATCAGATGCCGCCGTTCGTGAAGAGGCACTTTTGAACCGTGCCAAAGCTTATATGCAGCAAAACAGACTGAGTGAAGCCCTGAACGATCTTCAGGCTATGAATATCGATACGCGCAGTGCCATTGGTGCTGAAGCTAAATTTACACTTTCTGATGTCTATTTCAAACTGAACCGTTTGAATGATGCAGAAAAAGAGGTGCTCGACTTTGCACAGAAAGGTTCGCCGCATCAGTACTGGTTAGCGCGCAGCTTTATTGTGCTGGCCGATGTGAATATCAACAAAGGCGACGACTTCCAGGCCAAGCAATACCTGCTCAGTCTTCAAAAGAACTACACTACGGACGATGATGTGCAGTTGATGATTAATCAACGTTTAGAGCAGATCGACGGTAAAAGCCGGGAACGTGTAATTAAATAAATTAATTTTTAGCATAAGTAAGAAACAGAACAAGATATGAAACAGCCATTAAGAACAAACTCATTCTTGAGAATGAAGGATGGCATGTTACATACGACCTAAGTGTAAAAAATAAAAATATCTTCGTATGAAATACAAAATATTATCAATCATCGCACTGCTCACAATGAGTGCAGGCATTTCGCTGAAAGCACAGGAGAATGACAGCACCGTGCATAAGAGCGTAACAGTTACCCGTGAGTTTAAGCCGATGATTCTCGATGCGGGAAAAATAATCACCGCACCCCAAATTGTGGAGCCGGTAGTGGAGCGCACAGTACCCGTTTACTCTGACGTTTCTGTGCCCCTGAACATCGATTACAATGTGCATCTGCTCAAGGCACATGAGCTGCAAAACAGAGCTTCTGATGCCAACCGCGGATTTGCCCGGGTAGGTTTCGGGTCGCCGATAAACACCCTGGCCGATTTCTCTTATCCGGTCATCAGCAATGACAAAAACCTGCTGGATGTGAACCTGCATCACCTGGGTGCTTTCAAAGATAAAGTTCACTCACAAACAAGTGCCGCAGTACGCTACAATCACCTTTTTAAGAAAGTTGATCTCTATGCCGGACTGGGTGGCAGTCATGATTTTTTCAATTACTACGGCAGAAATTTTCTGCGTGAAACACCGGTAATTCTCTCTGACATTGCCAACAACAATCCGAATCTTATCTACAACTCACCCGAAGAGGCAGCCCTCTCGCTGCGCACCATTTCGGCTATGCCGCTGAACAATACGCACTGGCGTGTGGGTGGTGTGGGCGGACTTCGTTCGTTGCCCGGTGGTGCAGAGCGTCTGCAGTTTGATGCCAACCTCTACTACAATCTTTTCAGCAGCGTAGCCAACAGGCTCAATGAAAATATTTTTGGTCTGAAAGGTGAATTTGTTGTGCCTTTTGATGAAAACCGCCTGGGTATGCTGGTGGAGTTTAGCAATATGGTTTACAGCGCCGAGCAGGGTTTCAACTTCAATTTTCCGGAAGGATATACCATTATGAGATTCAACCCTTACGTAACGCTGAGCGGTGATAAATATCTCCTTCACTTGGGACTGAAAGCCAACCTTTCTGCAGGCCACGGCACCATTTTCACCCCCGCACCGGATGTGAGAGCCGAATGGTTTGCTCTGCCCAGCTACCTCTCGCTCTATGCCGGAGTGGGCGGCGGTTTGCAGGTCAATACCCTCTCCGACAGCTATCGCGAAAACAGATTTTTGGCACCGCAGGTGCGCATCAACGATACTTACACCCCCATCGATGCCTATCTGGGTCTTAAGCTGAGTCCGGTTCACAACTTGATGCTGGATTTTTACGGACAGTTCAAGACAGTTCAAAATCAGTACTTCTACGTCAACCGTCTGTATGAGCTGAGCAGCATCCCTCCGGTGAATTCCGAAGGCTACAATTACGATAAGTTTTTCCACAACCGCTTCGATGTGCTCTATTCAGCAGCCGCACGGGCTTCACTCGGCTTCAGAGCCAATTGGGAGTTCCGCGATTTGCTGCAGATTTATGCCAAAGGCGCTTATCACCACTGGAACGTCAAAGATCAGGCGAGAGCCTGGCATATGCCTCAGTGGGAAGGTGATTTTGGAGCGCGCGTAAATGTGATGAACGACTTAAACATTACCGCTCAGTTTGTCTATCAGGACGGTCGCTATGCCTTGCTCCACTCGGCTGATGGTGTGAAGCTGCCCGCGGTAACTGATTTGAATCTGTCGGCCACTTATGTATTCAACACCTGGGCCTCTTTCTTTCTTAAGGCCAACAACCTGATGAACAATAAACATCATATTTTCAACGGATACGAAGTCCAGGGAATTAATGTGATGGGTGGTGTTGCATTCTCATTTTAAGAGTGAATATTGTTGAAAAATTCCCGGTTTTTACAGCCGGGGATTTTTTTTAGGTTTATTTTATTGACATATTATTCCGGATGCTAACGCCCTTTCAGGGCTGGATGGGCTTGCTTCTTATCTTCACCGGGCGTTGTCCGGTGCTGAATTATGACGGGTTTTCAGCCCTTAATATCTCAATAAATTTAGTCGGAATTATTTCTTTGACACGTTTAGTCTGTAAATTCAGAAAAACTTATGTATTATTGTAAGTACTGACGACTTTATAATTAAACTTTCATAAGGTATCAAAGTCTAAATATTAATAATTATCCCTTACTACAAATAAAAAAATCGTATGAAAAACATGAAAAGAGTAATCTTAGCTTTTATTCTGCTTGTCGGTGCGTCGTTGACGATCAACAGCATCGCAGCTAACAGTAAAGATGAAGCGCGCCTGCTTCGGTTTCCCCATATCCAGGGCGACAAATTGGTGTTTACCTATGCCGGTGACCTTTATACCGTATCTGCTGATGGCGGTGTAGCACGTCGCCTCACCTCCTCCCCCGGATTTGAGATGTTTCCCAAACTTTCGCCTGACGGCAAAATGATTGCATTCACCGCGCAGTATGACGGCAACACCGAAG
>CAYPPC010000182.1:0-892 GCA_964412435.1 uncultured Paludibacter sp. | reverse complement strand
CCTGCCGAAGGGGGCGAACCCAAACGTCTGACTTATACCGCCACGCTCAGTCGCGATGATGTGGGCGACCGTATGGGCCCCAACAATGTGGTGATGGGCTGGACACCTGACGGCAAACAGATTCTTTACCGTACACGTGCCTACACATTCAACGACTTCACCGGACAACTGATGCTTGTTTCTGTTGATGGTGGACTTTCAGAAAAAGTGCCTCTGAAAAATGGCGGATTCTCCAACTTCTCCCCCGATGGAAAAGAGCTGGCTTACAATTATATTTTCCGTGAGTTCCGCACCTGGAAACGCTATGAGGGTGGTATGGCTGATGATATCCGTATTTTCAACTATAAAACCAAAGAGTCGCGCCAGATCAGCGACAATGTGCATCAGAATATCTTCCCGATGTGGTCGGCCGATGGCAGCAAACTACTTTATGCCTCAGACCGCGACGGATATATGAACCTCTACCAATATGACTTAAAAAGCTCAGACACCCATCAGGTGACCCGCTACAAAGAGTTTGATGTAAAATTCCCTGCCGGCGACGGACGACATATCGTTTATGAAAACGGCGGATACATCCACAAGCTCAATATCAATAGCGGCCAATGGCAAAAAGTGAGCATTTATATCAACAACGATGCAGCCTGGTCGCGTCCCGAGTGGAAAGACCTCTCCGGCAGCATTCGCTCAATCTCAGTTTCGCCCAACGGCGAAAGACTCCTTGCCACAGCCCGCGGAGATATATTCTCCATTCCCGCCAAAGAAGGCATCACCTACAATCTGACCAATTCAAACAACGCCAATGATAAATTTGCCCAGTGGGCACCCAACGGTGACGGTTACGCCTATGTAAGCGACAAAGATGGTGAATTCAATATCTGGTATGTGGATG
>CAYPPC010000181.1:4350-6394 GCA_964412435.1 uncultured Paludibacter sp. | reverse complement strand
GGCATCGGAAGGTCAATTATCAGAAGAAAATAAAAAGAGCAAATTTTGCTAAATCTTCTTTATTATACTTGCAGGCCGCTCCTACGGCCTGCTTTTTTTTTATCTTTGCATCCGCAATGAAAAAGGCAATATATATTTCACTGGGCTCCATCTTCTTTGCCCTGGGCATTATCGGTATCTTTCTGCCGGTTCTGCCGACTACCCCTTTTTTACTGCTCACCGCCTGGTTCTACGCCAATAGCTCTGAAAAGCATTATGAGCGCCTGATGAACAACCGCTACTTTGGCAACTATATCCGGAGCTTCAGAGAGGACCGGGCCATTCCACTCTACGGCAAAATTATGGCGCTAATTCTGATGTGGGGCACGGTAGGATATACCATCATTTACCCTTTGAGTGGTAAGTGGTACCTGCAGATTATGCTGGCACTGATAACCATTGCTGTTACTGTGCACATACTCTCCTTTAAAACCAGAAAGAGGAAAAGAAAAGATTAAACCTTCAAAGGTTTGAAACCGTTGGAAGTCACCTGTTTGATGGTGTTTTTTAAGACGCAGTCGCAGTCGCAGAAACTCTCGCCGTCGAGCAGCCCGCTCCGTTTCAGAATCTCAAACTCTTTTTCAAAACGTTCCGAAAAAATGCCGCTGCCCAGGTTTTGTTCAATTTGTGAGATGGTCCACCATTTTACAACATGCAGCTGGTCATGCTGTATGTCGATGGAGTTGGTATGGCAGCTAACGAAAAGGTAGATGTAGTTCCGGCAAAATTTCCCCTCATAAATATAGTTGGTCAAAAACATGGGGGAGCGAGCGCGGGTGGAGTAGAGTCGCGTTACTTTATCCTGAAGACTCTCCTCAACGGTGTGATTCAGTCGTACTTTCCGGCTGACGGAGGCGTCCCAGAGCATAGCTTCGGAGCGATCGTCGGGCTTGCGCTGCTGCAACAGAAGACGGTTATTTTCAATAAAATAGAAACGCACCACCGGGTGCATCAGGCGCTTTCCGGGGGAGGCGTTCTCCTGGTACTGCACGCTGCCTGTTACAACTCCTTTCTCATCCACTATCGGCAGCCAGTCCTCCCGCACTAACTTGTGGCGTACCATCAGTACTTTAAAAGTCTCCAGCAAGGTGAGGATCAGGATCGAGATGGCGAAAACTATTTGAAGTTTCCTGAGTACAGGAGTGAAGTTTTCACCTTCGTATATACTGTAGAATATAAAAAAGAATCCCAGGTAGCCCAGCAAAATAGTCAGGAGGGTTTTGGCTGTTTTTTTGAGTGCCAGTGCGTTGTTGGTCATGGGGATGCGGTGTGGCACAGTTTTCTTCAGCATCTTCTGAAAAAACTTCTTGTCAATCAGCACAAAGAGCAGAAAGACAACGAAAAGAAACTTGTCTACAGTGGGGGAGAGAAAGCTCTTCCCCGGCAGAATAGTGGCAGTAAGCCCGATAACAAAGTAGAAAGTTGCAAAGAGTCCGTGCCACAAAAACATGCGCTTATACACATAAAACATATAGAACATCAAGCCGAAGGCAACGGGAAAAGAGACTTTCCACGCCATAGCCGGATTGCTGAACTCGTTGACCACCATAAATACAAAGGAGGGCAAAAAGTAAAGTATCGGATTGAAGTAAGCTTCTCGAATTTGTGCTTGAAGATGTCTCATTGATGGTAATAAAAAACTATCCTTAACCTAGTTTATAAACAAAAAAGATATAGGATAGTTCATTATAGAGTGCTAAACTCTTCAGAATTTAACTTTATTACCTGAAAAACAGTCTTTAAGAGGTGAAATATGCTGTTTTCTCAACCGGCTTAGCGGTTAAACTCCAGCATGCGGCTGATATATTTACCGATAATATCGAACTCGATATTCACTACCGAGCCCGTTTGGATCTGATGAAAATTGGTGAACTCGTGGGTGTAGGGAATGATTGCCACCTTGAATGTGTTGTCGGTAGGTTGCACCACGGTGAGGCTCACGCCGTTCACTGTAACCGAACCTTTATCTACCGTCAGGTATCCTTTTTTAGCCATTTCTTTATCG